>NZ_JBFTRC010000089.1:0-22414 GCF_056399325.1 Allobosea sp. 01N443 | reverse complement strand
GACTCTGGTTCTTGAGCTGGGTCGTCAGCAGCGTCAGGAACTGATCGAAATTATTGGCGATCGAGCTTCCGCCGCCGCTGACATTGGTAGCGGAGCCGGTGCCGGTGCTCGATGAGGTGTTGGAAACGGTCATGATCCGCCCCTTCAGATGCTGAGGTCGACGCCGCCGAGCCTGACGAGGCGGCGGATGGGCGCAGGCTGCGCCGGAATGGCTGAGGCATCGCCGAGCTCGGCGGCATCAGGCTGGATGCGGGCACGGCGCGGCGCCTCGTCATCCTGCCGCTGCTGGCGGAAACCGGGCTGATCGTTCGGATCGCGCAATGTGATATCGACGCCGCTATCCGAGGGTTTGAGACCGGCCTGCTCGAAGGCACGCTCAAGCGTCCGCGCATCCCGCTGAAGCAGGTGCAGGGTCTCCACACGGTCGACGACCAGTTTTGCGCTGACCTCGCCCTTCTCGGAGATCTCGAGATTAACGTCGACGCGGCCAAGTTCAGGCGGGTCAAGCCGAATATCGAAGCGCTTGCTGCCGGCAAGGGCACGCAGACCGATCTCGATCGGGACGACATGGAGCGGTGTCGGCTGGCCGTCAGCCATGCCGCGATGCATGCCGGCCGAAGGCTGCTGCGCCGCCTTGGCCAGGTCGATATCAGGCAGACCGGCAATGCCTTCCGGCTTGCCGGAATGCGACGCCACGGCCGCGGACAGCTCGATCGGCACCGGCGCCTGCTGCACTTCGACAGGCTTGAACAGGTCGGCGAGCGGCTGCCCCGCAGCGACGGTGGTATTGGCCGGGCCGGTCGCAGTTTCCTTCGATGCGGCGATCATCGGTCCCGCATGCGGTTTCTCCGCCGGCTTGCCGACTTCGTCGCCTTCGGAGGTCGACGCGGCGGCATCGGTTGCGGATACAGCGGCCATGACAGACGCCTCGGCTGGCACGAGGGTCTGGGCCGGCATAGCTGCCTGCGCCATCCCGGTGGGAATCCCCTGAGCCGCCTTCGTCCCACCTGGAACGGCTTCATCGCCGATGCCTGCCGCAGCGATGTCGCCACCGACCAACGGCAGAGCGACGACAACCGGGATAGCCGCCGGCGCGGGAATTGGCATCACGACAGCGGCCTCGACAGGCTTGTCAGCGGAGGCGGCTTCCTTCGGCTCGGAATCCGTCGGTTTTTCTTCGACACCAGGCTTGCCAGCGACGGCGGTCTTGCCGGCTGCGGCCTGTTCGGCGACGGCAATGGCGACGAGCGCGCCGATATCCGGCTTGGGCTGGGTCGCGGTCGGAGTTGCTTCGGCGGCCTCCGCCGGCACCACCACCGCGGTGGTGCCCTTGAGCAGCACCGCGGGCTGCACCGTCGCTAGCGCGGAGGCGGTTGCCTTCTGCTCCTGTGTCGCACTGGCCTTGCCGCCTGCCTCCGGCTTCGTCGCGGCAGCGTCGTCCTTCGCCGCGGCCGGCACCTCCGGGTCGCCGCCGCCCTCAGGCAGGCTGAATGGCGCGGCCGCACCATCGGAGCCGCGCTCTGGCGCACGGCGGCGCGACGCAGCCTGCTCGGCATTGGGCGAGGCGACTGAGGAGGAGACGGCAGACATCAGGTAAATCCGGACCGCGGGCAGGAACATGCCCAGGCCGCGAGCAGCAAGTCTCGCGCCAGGATGCTGTTCCTTYGTTTTCAAGGCGGTAGCGGCCATGCCCGGATCGCTCGCGGCAAGATTCTCCTTGCCCCCTCCGGTGAGGCGGCAGGATTTGCCGATCGCTCACTGGCCCGCCCCTGTCAAAGCCGGTATAGAACCGCCACATAGTCGCCTTCGCCAGGATGATCCCGCTCGCCATGACCTCCCCCCTCAACTCCCTCGACATCGCCAAGCCGCCCGCGGCGACGCGCGTCGTCGCGGCGATGTCCGGAGGCGTGGACTCGTCCGTGGTGGCCGCCCTGCTCAAGCGCGAAGGCTATGATGTCGTCGGCGTGACCCTGCAGCTCTACGATCACGGAGCCGCTGTCCATCGGGCCGGGGCCTGCTGCGCGGGACAGGACATTCATGACGCCCGCCGCGTCGCCGAGACGATCGGCATCCCGCATTATGTTCTCGATTATGAGAGCCGCTTCCGCGACGCCGTGATCGAGCGCTTTGCCGAGAGCTATCTCGCCGGCGAGACGCCCATTCCCTGCGTCGAGTGCAATCGCACCGTCAAGTTCCGCGACCTGCTCGGGCTCGCCCGCGAACTCGGCGCCGATGCGCTGGCGACGGGGCACTATGTCGTCAGCCGGGCCCTTGGCAACGGCCATCGCGGCCTGTTTCGTGCCGCGGACGAAGCCCGCGACCAGAGCTATTTCCTTTATGCGACGACGCAGGATCAGCTCGACCTGCTGCGTTTCCCTCTCGGCGAAATCGACAAGGCTCAGACCCGCGCCCTTGCCGCCGAGCTCGGTCTCGCCATCGCCGACAAGCCAGACAGCCAGGACATCTGCTTCGTGCCGAATGGCCGCTATGCCGACGTCATCGAACGGCTAAAGCCCGGTGCTGCGCGCCCCGGCGACATCGTCCATCTCGATGGACGCGTGCTGGGCCGCCATGAAGGCGTCCTTCGCTACACTGTCGGACAGCGCAAGGGGCTTGGGATCAGCACGACGGAACCGCTCTATGTGCTGAGGCTCGATGCCGAACAGGCGCGCGTGGTCGTCGGACCGCGCGAGGCTCTCGGCGTGCGTGAAGTCCGGCTGCGCGATCTCAACTGGATCGGCGATGTCGCACTGGACGCCCTGCCGCCTGAAGGCCTCGATGTGGCGGTGCGTGTCCGCTCGACCCGCGCCCCGCGCGAAGCCCGGCTGCTGCGTGACGATTCCGGGCTCATCATCGTGCTCGCGGGCGAGGAGGAAGGCGTCTCTCCCGGCCAGGCCTGCGTGATCTACGACCATGCCGGATCCGGTGCGCGTGTCCTGGGTGGCGGCACCATCATCTCGCCTGCAGCCCAGGCTGCGGCTGCCCGGCTCGAGCTTGCTCTCGCCGCCTCGTGACTGCGGCTCCACCTCCCCCACCCACGCCACTCCGATCCAGTCGAGCTGCCCTATGCCTGTGACCTATGACCTCGAAGGCCAGAAGCGGGTCTATGCCACCTGGGCAAAGTTCTACGACAAGGTCTATTTGCGGCTGCTCGCCCGCGCCCAGCGCGAAGCCGTTGCGGCCGCTTGTGCCTGTGGTCCCGATATTCTCGAGATCGGCGTCGGAACCGGCCTGACGCTTGCCTATTTCACGCCGGACCGCCGTGTGCTTGGCGCCGATCTCTCGCTCGACATGCTGAAAGTGGCCAACCGTAAGGTCGCAAGTCAGGGACTGAAGCATGTGAAGGGGCTGATGGTGATGGACGCCTGCCGCCTCGGCTTCGGCGACGAGCGCTTCGATGCCGTGACGGCGCAGTTCGTCATCACGCTGGTGCCAAACCCCGAACAGGCACTCGATGAAATGGACCGCGTCCTGAAGCCAGGTGGCGAGATCATCATCTCTAGCCGATTGGTAGACGACAGTGCGCTGACAGCGCCGCTCTGGGCCGCGCTCGCGCCGATCGCCAAGGCGATCGGCTGGAGCACGGATTTCAAGGTCCGTCGGCTGACGGATTGGGCCGCGCGGACGGGCCGCTACGACACCGTCCATGTCGGCAAGGGCTACTTCARGGTCGTCAGACTGAGAAAGCGCCCGGCAAAGGCCTGAAGCCCGGCCGAGCGCAGTTACTCAGCGAAACCTGCGCTCAGCGATACTTGCTGGAGGAGGCCGGCGCGTTCGCCGCTTGCGGCGCAAAGCCGAAGCAGCCCTTCTGCACCATATTCGGATCGTTCTGCTCAGCCATCCTCTGGCAGAAGCTCAGACGCGTGCAGTAGTCGGCGGCAATCCCCATGCCCGAGCCGAGCACGCCGAACTGGGTCTTGTAGGCGCAGGATTGCTGCCAGGGTTCGGCAGCCTGCACCGCGGCGGGAGTGATCATCACGAAGGGCGTGGTCACCAGGGATAGCACAGCTGCGGCAGCGAGCAGGCTCCTTCGGGCGAGCAGCTTCAAACCCATCGAGAAGCTGAACTGTTCTTGTACGAGCGAGCTCATATGCGAGGACTCCTGGATCATGGCCTCGCGAGCGACAGCGCACTGCGGCAACGGCAGCAACGGCAGCAACATGCAGCCCAGCCAGCGATGACCAACATTTGTATCCCTTCCATGTGAACTAGGCATGGCTTGGCCGGGATCAAGCGTCCCGTCATTGCAGGAATGCATGGCGGACCCTGGACAATTGCCATGTCTGCCTTCGGGGAGGCCGCCCGCATCTGTGTAAAGGATGTGAAGCATGCACCAGCAGGCTTGACGGCTCCCTGCTGCGCCCCCTATATCCGCGCCATCGCAAGCCGCTGGCGCCATTGTCGCCGGTCTTGGGGCGGGGTAGCTCAGCTGGTTAGAGCAGCGGAATCATAATCCGCGTGTCGGGGGTTCGAGTCCCTCTCCCGCTACCACTTTTCTCTAAGCAAAATCATTGACTTAGAGAAAAGCGAGGCGAAACCAGACGCCTGGGTAACTTGCAACGCGTTGCAGATTCCCGCCGATTCCGCCTGTTTTGGAGTGTTGCAATTAAGTCCATGCAACACGCTGCAACACGAATTCTCGCTAATTCCGCGTGTCGCGCGGCGTTCCGCTGAACGAAATATACGCTACCCGCCGCCCCAATTACGACACACCGTCCCAGCACATGGCGCGACCGTCTCAGCGATGCGGCGGCGGACGCCGGATTAGCGTCAAAGCTGCCCCCCACCCCCCATCAGGCCCGGCGKCCATCTTCATCGAGCTAGGCTGCCCACTCGCCGTAGGCGCGAACGATATTGCGGCCCTTGGCAACGCCGATCTGCGCATCGAATGGCTTGAACCTCAGGTCGCCCGTGTGCTCCGGATTGGGAACGCCAATCGCCCGCCGCAGCGCCGCGAAGTGACGCTGGCCGATCCGCTGGGCTTCCGCGTTTTCGTGCTCCAACGCCATCTCGATGTTGAGCGGCTGCCCGTCGTGGTCGCCCCCGACGATCTGCGCCTTGCACTTCAGCACCATGCCGGACCCTGTTTCGCTCGGCTCGTAAGCGGACTCCACAATCTCCAGATCGTAGCGGCCGATCGGCAGGGGCGCGTAGCCGACGGACGGCACATTAACGATGTTGGCGGGCATATCGGTTGTTTCCTTGCCTCACCGTGGCGTTTTCGCTACCGTGTAAATATTAACTGCCGCATTCGCCTCGTTAAGGCGAAATCGCCATGAAGTATCGAATTTGTTGTCCACTCAATGTAGGATGGCGAGAGCCGCACTTCAGCTTGGCGTCCGCGAATTAGCAGACGCGGCGAAGGTATCCACCAACACGATCACGCGCTTCGAAGGCGGCGAGGCGCTGAAGCCGCGAACCGTTGACGCCATCCGCGCCGCCCTGGAGCAAGCAGGCGTCGCTTTCCTCGACAACGGGGACACGGCAGCCGGCCCGGGAGTCGCCCTTAAAGTCTAGCGTCGAGGCGTCTACCAGCGGTGCTCAGGCACATAAGCTCTTTGGCTATCGCGCAAAGCCGTGGCAGGAACGCATGCGCGAGGTCGTGGCCACGTTGATGGCGCAGAGGGTACCATGAAGGGCATCATTCTAGCCGGCGGGACCGGCACGCGGCTGCACCCGGTGACCTCCGTGGTCTCGAAGCAGTTGCTGCCCGTCTACGACAAGCCGATGATCTACTACCCGCTCTCGACGCTGATGCTTGCCGGCATCCGCGAGATCCTGATCATCACAACCCCGCATGATCAGGCGCTGTTCATCCGCTTGCTGGGGGACGGGACCCAGTTTGGCCTGAATCTCAGCTACGCCGTGCAGGCCGAACCGCGCGGGCTTGCCGACGCCTTCATCGTCGGGCGCGATTTTGTCGGGACCGACCGCGTCGCGCTGGTCCTTGGCGACAACATCTTCTACGGTCATGGCCTGCCCGAGTTGATGGCGGAGGCCGCCGCGCGGCCGACGGGGGCGACCGTCTTCGGCTATGTCGTCTCCGACCCGCAGCGTTACGGCGTGGTCGAGCTCGACACGGCCGGCAAGGGCATCTCGATCGAAGAAAAGCCGGCCGAACCGAAATCTAATCTCGCGGTGACCGGCCTTTATTTCTACGACAATGACGTCCTCGACATCGCCGCCGCCATCAAGCCATCGGCGCGCGGCGAGATCGAGATCACCGATATCAACCGCGCCTACATGGCGCGCGGCGCGCTTCATGTGCAGATCATGGGCCGCGGCTTCGCCTGGCTCGATACCGGCACGCATGAGAGCCTGATGGAAGCCGGCCAGTTCATCGAGATCCTGGAGCGGCGCCAGGGCATGAAGATCTCCTGCCCGGAGGAAATCGCCTTCCGTAAGGGGTTCATCACTCGCGATCAGCTGGCCGAACTGGCGAAGCTGACGGGCAAATCGAGCTATGGGCAGTATCTGGCGAAACTGCTCTGATTGCGGGCCTTCCGGCTCATGAGGGTACGGAGATCGGTATGACCTGGTCGGCGCGGCCAGACACGAAATTCGAGGATGAGCGGACCCGCCCCGGTGACGCGCGCACACCAGCCATCCCACAGCGCGAAAAGCAGCCCGCCGCTCTGGGCGGAGTTAGGCGGGGCGCCGCGGCAGGCACCAGCACGCGAACTGAACGCTGTTGCCTGTCGAGAGTTCCGCACGCCAAGCCCGGCCCAACCGGCTAGCCTACCTCGAGGGGAGATTCGCCGTGTCCGGTTCAAGCGCGCAGGCTGGCGTGGGCCTTGGGTTTTGTGCAGCTGGCAGCACACCGTCCAGAAGATCTCGGCCTCGGAGGGGCCGATGTCCCTGCCCAGAACCTCGCGCCGGCCGTCGCCGTTGACGCCGACCGCCACGATCAATGCCACCGAAACGATCCGTCCAGCCTAGCAGACCTTCACCTAGGTCCGGTCGATCCAGAGATAGGGCCAGTCGCCGTCGATCGGCCGGTCGAGGAAGGCCTGCACCCGCTCGTCGATCTCCTCGAATAGTCGGCTGACCTGGCTCTTCGAGATGCCGCTCATCCCCATCGCCTTGACCAGATCATCGACCGAGCGGGTCGAGATGCCCTGGATGTAAGCCTCCTGGATCACCGCCGTCAGCGCCTTCTCAGCCATGCGGCGCGGCTCGAGGAAGCCGGAGAAGCGACTGCCCTTGCGAAGCTTGGGATGCGCAACTCGACCGCGCCGGCGCGCGTCTCCCAGTCGCGCTCGCGATAGCCATTGCGCTGACAAGGCGCTCAGGACTCTTCTCGTCGAAGCCGGCGCCGGCCAGCCCGCCGACCTCCAGCTCCATCAGACGCTGGGCGGCAAAGCCGATCATCTCGCGCAGAAAATCGGCGTCGGGCCTCTTCTCCAGCAGCCCGCGCAGGCTCATCATCTCGTCCGGCAATCGCCGATGACCACCTCAGCTCCCCCACGGGATCCATGATCGCCTGCAACATGGTATCGCATGCGACCAACTCACGAACCCGGCTCGCGAAGCCCCTCCGCGATACGATCCCGACCTTCAGCCCAAATGGGCGACGAAGGCCCCTGGTGACTTACTCGGCGGCGGCAACAGATCGGATGACGTGCTTGCGAGCTGCCGCAAGGGCCCGCGCCTGCTGGCTGCCAATGCTCTTAACATGGACAGCCTTGAACCAGCCCGTCCTCACCACCTGCGCGATCCCCCGGGCGTCATTTCGATCGGTCTTCACCGGCATGGCTGAAAGTGCCGCGTTGACCTGGCGCGCTTCCAGGCAGATGGCCGGCAGCCCAAGCTGGATGAGATTGGCTGTCAGCCACTCGGACATCGGCCCTGCCTTGAGGCCGACCCGTTGGACTTGATCGGCAAACGGTTCGAGATAGTCAGCGATCGACGGTGCATCCGCCGAGGCCGTTCCATCTCGAATGGGCTTCCCTGCATTGTCCACGACACAGATCGCGACTGAGTTCAGCGAGACATCGATGCCGACATAGATCATGGCATTTCTCCCTGCACGGGGGGTCCATGATCGTCAGGACGTAGGGGCCTATAGGCAAGCCAGTCGGGCGATCAGGACCGAATACCCCATCTCTTCCGAGAAGCGGCTCCGCTTCATGTTCTGGTCCTCTCAATGGGCCAGAACGTCAAACCGGATTAGAACCGAGGGGCAACGTCACCCAGGACCGCATCACGCACCCGAGCCTGAGGACTGCTGGCTTCACCTTCCAAATCGGCGAGGTCTGCCTTCTGATCCCCGCCCGCTCGGCGAGTTGGATCTGGTCCAAGCCCAAGAGCCACTCGGCAGCCGCGACCCACCGGCCGGTAGACTTGAGCGCCTGACTTCATGTTCGAAAAAGCCATTCGGATCGGATGACGAGACACGTGTTTAGATATCCAAACATACGTTTTGATATCCGTCCCGAGGCGAAGGCCTCGCCTGCGACATCGCCGCGATCAAGCCTTGTTGTTTGCTCGCCGCGCCGGTCGGATCTCCACGAAAGCTGATGTCAGTAACCCCATTCTCGTAGGCATATGTGAACAAGGCTACGAACTCGTCCGAAAAGCTCTCAGCCTTCATGCGGGATATCGTCTCGCCGCGCTTGCTCGGGCGCCGCCGCGGGACAGAATTACCGCCTGCTCGGGGCCCTATTCCGGACTACCATTTTTATCGGGTAACGACGCGTGCCGCGGAACGTTGCCACGACGAACCGCTTGTCGCCGGCGTATTTCCAGCGAACGATGAAGAATAGGCGAACAGGGGATAGAGCTCGTAATGGGTGAAAGCCGGTATTTGTCATCCGAACGGACGGCTTCACAGCACCAGTTTACAGCCGGCCTGGACTGCTACGCATCGGTGATCCTGGAGTTGATCGGGGAGTGGAGGCGCGTGGCCATGCCGAAGCCTCGCGAGCGCCCGATGTACGATCGCATCGCCGCGAACTTCCTCCAGCTAGCGCGCGATTTCGTGGGCAATGACAACGAGCGGAACCTTCGTCGACTCGGCGCACTTCGAGCTGGCGAACTCCGACTGGTGTGCGCACTCGGGCTGTTCACCGGCGGGCTCCTGAAGKGAAAGGCTGCCTCTAACATTACAGACCGCGTTTGCGGAGAAGCACTGGCTCGCTTGGATGCCGCCCAGGTAAAAGCGCTTCCGACCAGTTACGAGCTCGGGCAGTTCCTCAGCGGGATCGGCATCGCGGCAGCCGATGTGGCTGACGCAAAACGAAGGCACCGAGCGAGGTCGCAGTCACGTGTACGCGCCCAATAGCCGTTACTCTCCGCCACGAGCGCACGGATAATGAGACCTGCGGCAAACTCCGGCGCGCAGGTGCCGGCACGTAAACGAAGCTGGGCGGGCACTCGGTCAAGAAGCGCCCGCCCAGCCGTTGTCCCTTGTCCTTGCGAAGGCAAGGAGCAGGTGCCATGGGGAGCCGATCCCACGCAATGGCAGGATGACCGACACATCGACGCGCCCGCAGCTTCGCTGATGGTCATCCCACCGCGCGTCATTCACACGACGGAAGGCCGTGGCGACGGCCAGGCCCCTGGCTTCCTCCAGGGAGGAGAGAATTTCGGATCCATAGAACTCGTGGTTTCCTGGGACGAAGACGACGGGCCGGCCCTAGAGCGGGCCGCGTCTTTGAAGGCCGATCCAATCGATCGAGCTTGCAATGGGGCGGTCGACATCGCCTGCGAATACCGCGACATCGAACTCCCCGATGTCTTCGGGAAGCTCAAATGGACCGAATTCGAGGTGGATATCGGATAGCACCAAGAGGCGCATGTACGGCTCCGTTGCTTTTGGCTCCTCAGGCATTAGGGGCGCTTCAGCGGAATGCGTGGGTTCCCTCTTCGCAAACTTGGCTGAGGACCCAAGGCTGGCTCGAATCCTATTGCGATTAGCGCCTCTCCGAATGACAGCGGTTTCGCAACAGCCTCAAGCAGTTGAGCCAGGTCCTCCATCGAGATCACGATCATATGCTGCCCGGTATGGTCGGTAGCGCTCGATATGCCTCGATTGCCCGGGCCGCCCTCTTGAGCGAGCCGCCCAAAATCAATTTCCGCCTTAGCCAATGGCTCGGCGACCTCGCCAAGCGCCTCAAGCAACGTTGACTTCGGCCGCTCGGCCGCCCAGGCGGCGGCGCGAATGCGTTGAATGTCTTGCTCTTGCATACTGTCCTCACATTGCTTGGACGCCGTTCCCAGCAGCCGACGCATCATCGGCCATGGGATCAATGGCCTCCGAGTTTGAGAACAGGGCGGCGATGGACGCGAAACCGATCCTCTTCTTTTCGAGAAGCTCCTTGGTCACCTGATCCGTCCCTATCCGGTTGCGCTGAACGATCGAGCGTGCCCGTGCCATCTGTTCGGCAAGGATCGCCTCGACCCGCTCGCGAGATCGGCTTCTCCGTCGGCCGCCAGGAACGCCAGCCCTTGGCCAAGACCGTAAGACGTTTCGAGCCGCAGCGCGGTCAGGGTCGCAAGGTGAAGATCGCTACCGAGTTCCCCACCACCTCCGATCGAGCGGTTCCCTAGGATGACCTCTTCCGCAGCGGCGCCCGCGAGCAAAAAGCAGATTTTGTCGAGCAAAGTTTGAGTCGTCTTGTCAGCGACGGTTCTCGGGCCGATCCGGACGCCGCCCAGCGCCTGGGATCCCGAGGCGAGTTCGACCGTGTCGCGAATCTCCACGAACTCAAATTTTCTTCCGAGTACGACCGCCACGGTGGCATGGCCAGCTTCGTGGACCGCCGTGCGACGCATCATATGGTCCGGAATCGCGATCGTCGGCGGAAGCGAGGCCGTGAAGTCTGCGGTTGTGATGGCCCTCCGCGCTCGGCGGGCCAATCGGCGCGCGTCACGGACAAGCCGCTCGAGCGCGGCCCCGCTCCAACCTTCTGTTCGAGCGGCGATCGAAGAAAGCCTCTCACCCGCAAGCGCGTTTTCGAGATGCCATCGGATGTTTCCCTCACGCGCGGCGGCGTCGGGAAGTGTAATCCGGATATGGCGATCAAGGCGTCCGGGCCGTACGAGAGCGGCGTCGAGTCGATCGGGATGGTTGCAGGCGCCTACAACAACAACGCCCTCTCGCTGATCGACGCCATCAAGACATTCGAGCAGGCCTGAGACCACCTCTACGTTGTAGTGAGCGTTTTCGCCCTTGAACGTTTCCCTATCGCCGAACGCGTCGATCTCGTCGATGAACAGGATGCAGGGAGACTTGCGACGCGCTTCGTCGAAAGCCGCGCGCATGGCTTTGAGCAGGTCGCCGAGGTGCCCTCGCGCTTGCCATCGTGCGAGAGATCCCAAAACCAACTCAACGCCGCAGGAGGCTGCCAGCGCCTTCGCATAGGTGGTTTTGCCCGTGCCGGACGGCCCGCTGACGAGGACCCCTCGATTTACGTCAGCCCAGGGAATCTTGCTCGCGCCAATCCTTGAGATCGATGGCGAGCTCTCGCGCCCAGTCTGCAGCCTCGCCAAGCCCGTGGAGATGCTCGATCCGGAGTTGGCGCAACTCGACCGGCGGCGGCTTTGCAATCGCCTTCCGCATGCAATCGAGCGAATGGGAAACTGGTCGTCCCCGTCGGAGCATGGCGCTGATCACTGTAAGAGGTATCGACGCGAGCTCATGTGCCTGCTGCCTGCTCACACGCTGGTTGAGACAGATTTCGCCGATGGCAAGGAGATGGCGAGGCTCCGGCGCCGCGAGTTCGACGATGCCGTCAATGGCTGCGAGTACCATGGCCGGTACCTCGGCGATGTCCGCGGCCAAGACGACGAAGCGGTCCTCTTTCAGGAGGCCGGCACCCGTCGAATCCTTCGTGCCCTTGCTCCAATGTTCCGCGGCCACGACGACCTTCGCCGCCGCTTCTGTGTCGAAGCGAACGGGTCGAGCGACTGGCATAGATGCAAAATGAACAGCCTGCCTGTAGTCATCCACGTCGGCGTCTTCCGGCATGACCAGAACGAGCGCCACCGCCTCGCCACGACGCAGTTGCGGGTAGCCTCGACAGTCGCGGATGACGGTGCAGCAAGCCAGGAAGCGGCCGACTTTCTTAGTGACCGGGCGACGCTCCCGGGCCGCGCTGATCCTTCGATCCATTGGGAATTCCTCTTGAGCCCAGGCTTTGGATCTCTCGCGATGCCGAGTGGTCCCGGGATGGCTCGCAGCCGATTGAGGCAATTGCTCCGCCGCCTCCGCTGCATCTCTCTTTGCGTCGATTGCCGCAGGATGGATGCCTGGCACTCGAGCCCGATCTCGCGTGGATCCGAGCCACTCGAAGATCTTGCTCGCACGGTTGATGAACAATCGCAGTAGTGCCAACTCTCGGCTGACAATCCGCGGCTTGAGCCACTTTCCCGAAGGCGGCATGACCTACCGCTCCGAGCAAGCCACATCGTCCGAGGCCTTCAACAGCGAGCTCCCCGTCGCCTTCAGCATCGCGTAGCGGAGTACGCATTCGAGCCGCTGATGAGGAAAACCTCCACGTCGCGCCCTGTCGTTTCGTTCATGCCTGGACTCCCAAGGTTCGAAGGATCGAGCGCTTGGTGCAGCAAGGGCGAGGCGATTCCCGGATGACGAATTGCCCCGGGGGGAGGGAGGAGAAGGGATTCGGCCCCTCGCAAAACTTTTTACAGCCGGATCAGCGGGTTACGCCGAGAAAAGGTCGCGCGGGAACCATTTTCGGGGGAGCCGTTGGGGGAGCAGCTCCTCTCGTACGGAGGATGGGCCCAAGGGACTCGAATCCCGGGAAGAAATTCGCGCCCCGGGACACTTTTCAAATCGGATGGCACCAGGCCCCATGCACGGCGGTGGCGAAGCGCAACATCCTGCTCAATCCGCCGAACGAGACGAAGCGCCTCCTCTCGGTCTCGACGGCGCGGCGAACCTCCCCTCGGAACCCGGGGTCCATTGGCTGTGACGGAAAGCGCAGCAGGAGCTCGTGYGCTGGCCTGCAGGCGCGCGCGGCTCCGACGACACACCTCTTTCGGCAGCCGTACCGCCTCGACGCACGCCCGCTTCGCCTCCATCGAGGCGGGTCCCGGATAGAGCCCCATGGTCATGGGGAGCGGTTGGTCATTAGCCGAATGCCCCATCACCTCAGCGATGGTCCAAGGCTTAAAGCCTCTCGCGCCGCGTGCGAACGCCTCCACGGCCTTGCGGTCGAACCACCGTCGGAATGAATGGAAGTCGACGGCCGATTGGCCGACTCCTGCCGCGCGCTCGTCCACCCCCAATTTCCGGCGGATGTGGATGAAGGCTTTGCCAGCGGGCGCGGCGCGGCTCCGCGCGGCGTTTTGCGGTGTCGGAAGCTCATGGAAAACGTAGTCGGTCGCAGCCTTCCCGTCCGTCCTCTTCTTCAAGATCGCGGCAATATCGGGATGGATCGGGATGCTGCGAACGCCGGCCGGGGTCTTGCCTTTGCGGACGGTAATCAGGCCGCCGCCGACATCGCCGGCCCGAAGTTCTGCAATCTCGTTAATCCGCATCCCTGAGAGGGCGGCGACCCGGGACATATCCGACAGCGGTTGCGCGTCAATCCCGGCGAGGAGCCTCGCCACTTCCTCATCCGTGAAGGGTCGCTTGGTTATGGACCGCTTGGATTCCTTCCCGTGCTTGCCGCGGGTGGAGAACCGCTGGCGGCTCCACGGATTGTCGCCGGTGACGTAACCGCGTTGCCCCAGCCATTCCCAGAAACCGTGTAGGGCGGAAATGTCCCTGTTGGCGGTGGCGCGCGCAACTTTTGCGAGAACTCCGGACACGAATTCCCCAGCGAGTCGGCGATCTATGGCCTCAGCATGGATGGCCAGGAGATTGGCGCTTCCCCATTCGGTAAAGCGGCGGACCGCATGCCTGTAACCCTCCTCCGTGCGCGGAGCCACGTCGATCTCATCCAGCCATGGCTCGAGGAGCGGGCCGATCGGTGTGACGGTGCCCGTTGCGATGTCGTGGAAGGCCAGCGCGACGCCGTCGCCATGCGCCTTTGCGATTTCGGCGGTCCGGGTGTCAACGTCCGCCTCGTGGCGTTCGAGAGCGGGCGAGGTGCGGTCCACGGTGCGGGGTAGGTCTCGATAGCGGACGGCCTCCTTGATCTGATCGGCCGTGCCGAGCGCGGCACCACCGCTTCGAGCCTGCACGATGCGCGCCTGGAGACAGGCAATGACCGGCCATTTAAGGGTGTTGGCCGCCGCAAGGCTATCGGTGTTCAGGCTTTCCTTGAGCGTGGTCCTGCCGATGGCCGTGGTTAGGTCTCGGGGCACGCGCACCACGACACGAAGGTTGCGGCCATGCCACTCGAGATAGCGTCCAGGGTTGGAGCGGCGACGGGACATTGGAGGGCCCTAGCCGGGACGCCGAAAGCTTCCGCCAGCCGATAGATCGAACTCCTGTTCGATCGCGTGGCGATTCGAGTTCGCTCTTCCTTGCTCCAGTTGGTCGGGACAGGAAGCTCGCTCTCGGCTTGGCTCTCGGTCGAGATGCGTCGGGAACAATGCTACTGGTGCGCGGACGCGCGGGCTAACGAGTGCTTGCTTACCTTCGCTTCTCCTCGGTTGATGACTTCCTGGATTTGACCCCTTGCGTTTCGACCTCGCTGGAGGATGCGCTCGCGATCGAGGGCGAGGTGGCGCTCGACTCTCGAGATCTCGGCCCGGAGGATGGGGAGCGGAGGGAGGTTGTCCGAGCCATCGCGTGACCATGCGCATCCCCGTGCTGCGATCACCGGCATTCGGGTTTTGCGGCCGTGAGCGCGGGGACCGCGTATTCGGTCGCTGAACAGAGGCTTGGCGGCGCTTCGATTTGCTCATCCCGGGATCCTGTCCCCATACGGGAATGTCCGCCGACAGTGAAGATCCAGCCGCCAGATAAAATCGAATGTCAATCGGCGTATCAAGCATATTGACATACGGAAGCGCGCAAATGAGAGATCATGAGAGCCACAACCGGCAAATCAGCAAGCGCTCGCTCGCCAAACTCAAATTACCGTTGAATCCTATATTTAACATTCGAATCGTTGAATTTGAATCTCAAGCCAATCGACCGCCATGATACCGGATAGCCGGATTCAATCCTTCGATTTGGTAGGCGAATCCTTCGGCAGAAACATTGGCCAGAACGTGCTCCTGGAGGCGGCCAGTGGGTGGAATTCGCGGCCCTCCCCTGCGATTGCGCGCCTCGCAAAGGTGCTGGGGAGGCATAGGCAAGCCGGCTTTCACAAGCACGTGATCGCAATTGCCAGTGGCCATTTGAGTGCTGCGCTGCCACGCAGGTTCACGAGCGAACCCCCCGCCGGCGCGGGGCCGCATCGGCAGCGATCGTTTGGTCGGTTATCTGGCCGAAAGGCTGAGGGTGAAGTTCCGAGCGGACGTCTTCGACCGAAGCGTGGACGCGCATGGCTGTCAGGTTGTCGTCATCCAGACCCGCACTCCAGCATCTGGACATCCTGTCCGCAGATGGCCTTAGTGATCCTCATGTTGGCTTCGTCTTGTACGGGCTGAGTGGATTGCGACCGTGCCCCGAACGGAGCGGCGGCGTTGCTCCGGACGCGGGAACGAACCCGGCATCTCGAAGTGCCTCTCCGAACGATCGGGGGCGTGCGACCATCTCTATGATATCGACGAGATCCGTTATGGAGATCACGACCGTCAATTCCTCCGGGGAAGTCGCTGCAATCCGCGGGTCGGCTAGATCACCCTGCGCGGGGTGAGGCTGGCCGCCTTCCAATGGTCCCGCGGCAAATTCGACCAAGACTTCGCGTAGGCGGTCGTGCGAGTTTTCTGTCGAATGGGCGGCGTCGCGAATGCGTTGGGCGAGCGATGTGTCCAAGGTCAGCCGTCCAGCCTTGCGCCGCGCGGAATGCCAAGTCGGTACCATCGGGATAGCGTTCTCGCCCAACCTTGCTGCGCGTCGAGAAAGAAAAGGCCCGAGGTAGCGATGGGTCGACCCATCCCGGGGAGTTCGGGGTGTTCGGAAACCTCACCGATAAGGCAGCGCTCGGCTCGCGTACCCACCCACCAACGATCAATGGTCGGGGCGCTTGAACCGGTTGTATAGGTCCCGCCGGCCACCGCTTCCAGGTCGTCCGCGAGCCGCCGAAGTCTTTCGACCTCTCGACCAAGCGTATCGCGCTCCTCCGGGGAAACGCCGCCCCCCACCAGCATCTACATACCCTCCGGCCAGCACGCATCGTGCGGGAACTCCAACAGCGCGCTGCCCGTTGCCTTCAGCATTGCGTACGCGATCACCTCCGTGGCTTTCGCTCGTAGCGACGACAGCGAAGTTCGACCTTCCACGATGAGCGGCTCTGACGTGAAATCGAACCACGGAATTCCACCTGGTTGGATCACACGGTCGCTCGTTGGCGCCGGAAGCCGGAGACGTCGCGTAACGCGACGAAGGATTGGGTCGTAGTCAGACTGACGCATCGCCGATGGCCAGCCCACCGGCAAAATCCATGGCAACGCGAGACCCGTTGGCATGGATACGCCAGCAATCTCATGGAAGTCACGAGCGACCCGCTCGACGTCAGCGGATCCCGTTGACATCGGCAATAGGATTCGAAAGGCGGGATCGGCAATCCATCCTAGGTCAAATATAGACACCGGCAGGTCAACGACTATCGCCTCGGTTGCCGGGGATTGGCCTATGCGATCCTTGATTTCAGCCAAGTTCGGAGCGCGTCCGTTGGCCACGAACCAAGCCGTCCCAAAGGGGGCGGCCGCCTCTCCTTGAAGGATTGGCTGCTCTCCGCTCGCGGTGACCTGGATATGAAGTGTGTCCAAGCCGAGCTGGCTCAATCCGAGCGCCAGCAGGAGGCTGGCAGTGGTCCTACCCGAATAGGTATTCGAGCCGGCAATGAGGAAGGCTTCCATTCCCACTTCCTTTCGAATCCTTGCTGCGACCGATTCGGGAGGAGCCTATCAACGCGGGAGCGCGAGATCTACATGAAATGACAAATTTTTGTCTTTTAAGACATATTTTAATCCTATTAGGCAAATTGTTGACAAGCTGGATTTCACTATCTTCCTGTGCTTTTTCAATGGAATGCTTACTTCCGGACGGTTCCTGAAAGCGGCCCGCGTTGGCTTGGGACTAAGTCCCGAGCAAGTCGCCGAGGAAGCAGGGATCAGCCGCACCTCCCTGAGCAGGTTAGAGGCGGGATCTGACAAGGTCGCGCTGAAGCTGTTCATCGCGGTCCAGAACGTGCTGGAACACCACGGGATCAAGTTCCTCACCGGCGRTGGCTCTACCGGGCCGAGCATCCGCTTTCCCGTCGATTATCGAGGCTAAGGCACGCCGCTCAGTGCGCCTTGAGTGCTTATGGTGTGGCGCGCGGCGCATTACATATTTCTATAATTCCGGAAATATGGATTGACTCGACCACTTACCCACCGCATGATCCCCGACATGATGAATACGCAAGATGCAGCGGCCAAGCTGGAGGCACTGGGCAACCCGACCCGGCTGTCGCTCTATCGCCTCCTGGTCAGGGCCGGACATTCCGGCTTGTCCGTGGGGCAATGCCAGCAGCGGCTGGAGATCGCCGCATCGACGCTTTCGCACCATCTGAAGGCGCTCATCATCGTCGGCCTTGTCAGCCAGGAGCGTGACGGCACGACACTGATCTGTAGGGCGAATTACGACCGCATGAACGAGCTGGTCCAGTTCCTCGTCGCCGAATGCTGCGCCGATGCCGCCTGCGCCTCCGAGCAAAGCGCCGCGTGATTTTTGCGGCGCAATATTTCGATGTTTCCGGTTTAATGGGAGAACGTGAAGATGGCAGTTAGGACAGTCGCAATTATTGGAGCCGGTCCGGTCGGCCTTGCCGCGGCGGCCCATGCCCTGGAGCGCGGCCTCTCCCCGATTATCTTGGAGCGCGGCCCGACCGCAGGACACGCCATCCGGCAATGGGCCCACGTCCCGATGTTCTCGCCCTGGGCCTTCAACATCGATCGCGCGGCCGAGCGTCTCCTTGAGGCATCCGGCTGGACGCGACCTGATCCGGATCGGTACCCGACCGGCGGAGACCTCGTTACGCTCTATGTCTCTCCCCTCGCCGAGAAGACGATCCTGCGCGATCGGATCAGGCTCAACGCCGATGTGATCTCGGTCTCCCGGGCTGGCTTCGACAAGGTCAAGACCAACGGCCGCGAAGCGGCACCGTTCCTCATCCGCTATCGCGACGGCGCGACGACCGCGAAGCTGACGGCCGACGCGGTGATCGACACTTCGGGCACCTGGTTCTCGCCGAACCCGGCTGGCGCCGGCGGTCTCCCCGCGTCAGGCGAGATTGAGGCTGCGGAATGCATCACCTACGGCATGCCCGATGTCCTCGGCGCCGCGCGGTCGCGCTATTCCGGCAAGCGTCTCGCCGTACTCGGCGGCGGCCACTCGGCCATCGGAACCCTCGTCGCGCTTGCGGAATTGCAGGCGACTGCTCCCGCGACGGAGATCACCTGGCTCTATCGCGGCCCGGCCTTGGCGAAGGCCTTCGGTGGCGGCGCGGCGGACCAACTGTCGGCGCGTGGCGAGCTTGGCCTGCGGATTGCCGAGTTGGTCAAGCAAGGCCGGATCCGCGCCCTGAACGGTTTCCGGCTGGATCGGATCGATCGCAATGAGTCAGGCTTACGGCTCGCCTCGGACGACGAGCGCAATCAGACAGTGATGGTCGACGAGCTCATCGTGGCAACCGGCTTCCGCCCGGAGCTGGGCCACCTGCGCGAACTGCGCGTCGAGCTCGATCCCGCGCTTGAATCCCCGCCGAGCCTGGCGCCGCTGATCGATCCCAACGTTCATTCCTGCGGAACGGTCCGCCCGCATGGCGCCGCCGAGCTCGCCCATCCGGAGTCTGGTTTCTACATCGCAGGCATGAAGTCTTACGGCCGAGCGCCGATCTTCCTGCTCGCGACGGGACATGAACAGGTCCGCTCGATCGTGGCAGAACTCGCAGGCGATCACGCCGCCGCCCGGCGCGTCGAGCTCGTCTTGCCTGAGACCGGTGTTTGCAGCGCGACGCCCGGCGGTCCGTCAGCGGCGGCATCGAGTTGCTGCGGCGGCCCGGCTCCCGTCACTGTCGAAGCCTGCTGCGGCGATGACGCGCAGGCGAAGCAATCCGGAAAGACGGGCTGCGGCTGCTCTTCGACCCCAACCGAAACCACCCGCGAGACGGCCGAAGCCTGATGTCCAGCCTGTCCCTGCCCATCCCCGCGCCGACCGGCGGGCGCGGGCTTTCGCTGATCGCGGCGCTCGGCGCGACCTAGGTCGCAGGCTACGGCGGCCTCTACTATGCCTTCGCCGTCCTGGCCCCGAAGATGACGGAGAGCTTCGGTTGGGCAGCTGAATGGACCTATGGCGGTTTCGCCATCGGCTTGCTGATCGGCGGCCTGGTTGCACCTATCGCGGGACGCTTAATCGATCATTATGGCACCCGCGCGATGATGACTGTCGGGTCGATCCTTGCCGGGCTCTCGCTTTTGGCCCTGGCCGAGGCGGGGGGCCCGATCAGCTACGTCGCGGCGATGATCGCCCTGGAGGTCGTCTCGACGCTCGTGCTTTACGATGCCGCGTTCACGGCGCTGACGCAGGCCCGCGGCTCCGGAGCCAGACGAGCAATCAGCCAGCTCACCTTGATCGGTGGATTCGCATCGACGCTGTTCTGGCCGCTGACCACGGCCCTGCTCAATTCCTTCAACTGGCGCGAAATCTACCGCATCTACGCGGTCGTTCAGTTCGCCCTGTGCGCGCCGCTGCACCTCTTGCTGCTTCCGGGCCCGGTTCACCGTATGGCAAGCCCTTCACCCACGGCCAATAGCGCCGATGCCCCGATCGTCGGCTACCTTGAGGGGAACGCCCGACGCAGCGCCTTCGCCCTGCTGGCGTTGGCCTTCTCGCTACAAGGCTTCGTGGTTTCGGCGATGTCGGTCCATATGCTCGCCTTGCTGCAAGGTCTGGGGCTGAGCGCTGCGGTCGCCGTAGGTATCGGCGCCATGGTTGGTCCCTCCCAGGTTGCAGGGCGCTTGGTCGAAATGCTGTTCGGCACCTCGATCGATCCCGTCACGACGGCCTGGACCTCCGCGGCGCTGATGCCAGTCGGGTTCGCCCTGTTGATGATCGGCGGCACGACGGCCGTGCTCGCAGGCCTCTTCGCGATCGCCTATGGCATCAGCATGGGCCTGAGTTCGATCGTGCGCGGAACCGTTCCGCTCAAGCTCTTTGGCCCCGCCGGTTACGGGGCGATGCTGGGCAAGCTCTCCGCACCTGGCCTCATCGTAAAGGCCGCCGCTCCGCTCCTCTTCGCCATGTTGCTCGAGCGCGCCGGGCTGGTACCGAGCACGTTGCTCTTGGTCGCCCTGTCCGGGCTGTCAGCGGTGGCAATGTTCATCCTGGCGCGCAAGCTGCGCTGAACCCGCTCCAAGTTGTAGGAGGCCCTCATGCCATTGCGTGAGCTGACCGATCCATCTTCGTTTCCTGCGTTCAAGCCCGAATTCGTGATGAGGTGGCCCGCAGACGACCTACCCGATCCACTCGGCCCCCCCCCGCGTATCCTGCTGCTCTACGGCTCACTGCGCGAGCGCTCCTTCTCGCGGCTTGCCGTGGAGGAAGCCGCACGGCTTCTGACGCTGTTCGGAGCCGAGACACGCGTCTTCGATCCGTCCGACCTGCCGCTGCCAGATCAAATAAAGGGCGACGATCACCCGCCGGTGCGGGAGCTACGCGAGCTCGCGTTTTGGTCGGAGGGCCAAGTCTGGTGCAGCCCGGAGCGCCATGGCCAGATCACGGGTGTCATGAAGACCCAGATCGACCACTTACCGTTGGAGATGGGCGGGATGCGCCCGACCCAGGGCCGCACGCTTGCGGTGATGCAGGTGTCGGGTGGTTCGCAGTCCTTCAATGCGGTCAACACACTGCGCCTGCTCGGGTGTGTGGTCCCGGAATGAGGTGGTGCGGGTTGATTTTGAAGATTGATGGGTCTTTGGTCTATGCCTCACAGATGACCTGGTAGGGCGTTCGCCAGCGCAGAGCCTTCAGGTGCTTGGCGAAGTTGTAGGTGGTGACGAAGGCCAGAACATGGGTCTTCAGGCTTTGCAGGTCGTCGTAGTGGTAGACCTTGACCGTGGCGTCCTTGATCGTGCGGTTCATTCGCTCGGCCTGGCCGTTGGTCCAAGGATGGTAAGGCTTGGTCAGCCGGTGCTCGATGTCGTTGTCGGCGCAGACCCGGCCGAAGATATGACCACCGGGGGAGCCGCCAGTTGGGCCATCCCGATATTTGGGCAGGTCGGCGAAGGCCATGCCGTTGTCGGTGAGCACGGTATGGATCTTGTAGGGGAAGACCTCGACCACGGTCCTGAGGAAGGCCGAGCCCGCCATCTTGCCAGCTTTATCGTGGAACTCGACGTAAGTGAACTTCGAGACCCGGTCGATGGCCAGAAACATGATCAGCTTGCCGTCGGCGTGGCGTAACTCGCAGCTGTCGATGTGGACGTAGCCGATCTCGTAGGTCTTGAACCGTTTGCGCTGCGCCTTGGTCTCCTCGATCGGCAGCCGGGAGATGCCGTGGCGCTGGAGACAGCGATGCAGGGCGCTGCGACTGAGGTTGGGGATGGTATCCCTCAGGCAACCGAGCACATCGTCCAGCGGCAGCAGCGTCTTCTGCCGGAACGCCACGACGATGGCCTCCTCCGCTGGCGTCAGCACCGTGCTCTTCGGCGACTTCGGCCCCATCGGGGCGTCGGCTGTCGTCGTCCGTTTGCGCCACTTGCCCACCGTCTTGGGGTTCAGGCCGTAGCGGGCGGCAAGGGACCGGGTGCTTTCTTTCGACGCTTGGAACTCGGCTCGAAGACACGGCGTCGTGCGGGCGCTGCCGTGAAGAACGCTTGCCATAGGGCATCCTCCTCCTGACGATTCAGGATCGATGATGCACCATCACTCCAGGGGAACACACACCTAGTGAGCGTCGCCTTGCCATTCCGCTCTCGTTGTCCGTGGCGAGTGTGGGAATACGCAAATCGGGCGCTGAGGCGCTGGCGGTCATGAAATATCAATTGGGGATGAGAGGGTGCCGCGCTGAACCTCATCAGATCGCGTATATAGTCGACGAAAGGAATAGATATGCTATATATAGCTGGCCTTGACGTCATTTGTCAAGATTTGGTGTGTTGCAAGGTACTTCTGATAGCGCAACGCCGCCGCCCGCGAACTGGGCGTCAGGCGAACGGACGCCCCGCCCGCCGGTCAACATCGTTCGCACACTCCTGTCATTGTTCGATGGCTTTGAGATGTGGCAGAAGCGCTCCGGAGGATCCGCATGACCGATTTGCCCACCCTGTCCGAGATCAAGGCCGCCAAGGCTCTTGTGGACACTGTCTTCCCGGGAACGCCGCAATATGCCTGGCCGCTGCTGCA
>NZ_JBFTRC010000088.1:0-22473 GCF_056399325.1 Allobosea sp. 01N443 | reverse complement strand
CCATTATAGCCGACGGCGCGGCCGGCATTGCTCGAGACCCAGAGATTGCCGTCGACATCGCTGCGTATCCCGTCGGGCCCGCATTTCACGCCGTCGAGCATGCAATCGGAGAAGAGCTTCTGATTGCCAAGCTTGTTGTCGGCACCGACATCGAAGACATGAATGTCGCCCTTGCCGCCGGGGCCGGTATCGCCCGGCCCCTTTCCGGTCGAGACAACGTAGAGCTTCTTGAAATCAGGCGAGAAGCAGAGCCCGTTCGGGTCCGGCACCTGTTCCTCGGTGACGACGCGGTCGATGCGGCCGGACGGGTCGATGCGATAACAGTTCGTCGGCAGTTCGCGTTTGGCCATGCCGATGCCGGCKAGCTGGCCGAGCCGCGGATTGAGCCGCCCACTCGGGTTGCTCGGACCTCCGGCKGCGTCCGGCGCGCCCTCGTAGAGTTGGCCGCCATAGGGCGGATCGGTGAACCAGTAGCTGCCGTCGGGATGGGCAACGATATCATTGGGCGAGTTCAGTTTCTTGCCCTCGAAACTGTCGGCGAGCACGGTCGCCGACCCGTCGAGCTCATAGCGCACGACGCGGCGGTTCAGGTGCTCGCAGGAGAGCTGGCGGCCCTGGAAGTCGAAGCTGTTGCCATTGCTGTTGCCTGACGGTGTGCGKAAGATGCTGACCCGTCCGTCATCTTCCAGCCAGCGCAATTGCCGATTGTTGGGGATGTCGCTCCAGACCAGATAGCGACCCTGCGCGTTCCAGGCCGGTCCTTCGGCCCAGAGCGCGCCGGTCCAGAGCCGCTGGATCGCGCTGTTGGGCTGGGCATAATTGTTGAACACCGGGTCGACCGCGAGGACGTCGGGATCGGTGAAATAGGTTGTCGGGGCGCCGTTGCGGCTGAAATCCCGGGGCGGGCTGGTAATCGTGCTGGGCGGTCCGACCGGGCCGGACGGGGCCTGGGCGAGGGCTGGGTTCGTCGCCATGGCGAGCGCGCCGGTTCCCATCGCAGCGATGAGATGTCTCCGTGAGAGCTCCGGGCGTTGCTGCGTGTCAGTCAGTTGATCTGTCATCTTTAACCTCCCTGAGTGGCTTTTGATGAGATATCCCCCCGACCCTGTGGCCTTCGTCTCCGTGCGAATATTGTCCTTTCCTGTCAGGCTAGACTTAAGGCCGCACTCAGCACTGCCAACACTGCAGCAACCGGTCGAGCCTCTGCCGCTTGCGAGCGGGATTGCAGCAGCGGCATGGACAGGCAGTCCCCTGTGCGCCCCAGGGCCATACAATCACCGAAACTGCCGCAGACATAGCGGCCTTGCCGCGCAAGCCTTGCCCCGGCGCGCAAAATCGCCCAGAGGTGGCCGCCCGCCGCCAACGGATTGTTTCTATGATTGCTGGAATCCCCTTGGGCGATCTCGCCTTTCTTGCCGTGTCGCTGGTTCTGGCCGGTGCGGTCACCGGTGTTCTCGCCGGGCTCTTCGGCGTCGGCGGCGGCGCGGTCATCGTGCCGATCCTCTACGAGGTCTTCCGCGTCATCGGCGTGCCGGAGGAGGTGCGCATGCCGCTTTGCGTCGGCACCTCGCTCGCGATCATCATCCCGACCTCGATCCGCTCCTTCAACGCCCACCGGGCCAAGGGGCTCGTCGATCTCGACATTCTCAAGGTCTGGGCGGTCCCGGTCGTGCTCGGCGTCATGGGCGGCAGCTATATCGCGCGCTATGCGCCGCCCGACCTGTTCAAGATCATCTTCGTCGCGGTCGCCGTGGTGAGCGCGATCCGCCTGCTCTTCGCCTCGGACCGCTGGAAGCTCGGCGATGACATGCCGGGCAAGGGGCTGATGACGGTCTATGGTGGCATCATCGGCGTGCTCTCTGCGCTGATGGGCATTGGCGGCGGTCAGCTCTCCAGCCTGTTCATGACGTTTTATGGCCGACCGATCCATCAGGCCGTGGCGACCTCCTCGGGCCTCGGCGTGCTGATCTCGATCCCGGGCGCGTTGGGCTATATCTATGCCGGCTGGCCGAAGATGGACGTTTTGCCGCCGCTCTCGCTCGGCTACGTCTCCTTCATCGGCTTCCTGCTCTTCATCCCGACCAGCATCTGGACGGCCCCGATCGGAGCGCGGCTGGCGCATCGGCTCTCCAAGCGCAAGCTGGAGGTCGTCTTCGGCATCTTCCTGCTCTTCGTCGCGAGCCGCTTCATCTGGTCGCTGCTGTTCTGATCGATCCGGCGAGCTGCATGCGGGGCGAGGGCGCGCATGGTCACGACCCGACTGGCGACACCGGCTGACCATCCCGGGCTGATGGCCGTGCTCGTGGAGATGCAGGGCCACTACGCGGTGCCGTGCCCTGCGCCCGAGGCCATTCTGGCAGGGCTTCGCGATCGACCCGCCGGCACCGAGATCCTGCTGGCGGTGGAGCACGCCACGATCACCGGCTTTGCCGCCGTCGCTGCGATCTATCCCGGGCCAGGCCTCCAGCCTGGCTTCTTCCTCAAGGAGCTCTATGTCGCGGCGTCCGCGCGCGGCAGCGGTTCGGGGAAGGCGCTGATGCGGGGGCTGGCGCGGCTGGCGCTCGAACGCGGCTTCCAGCGCATCGACTGGACGGCGGCGCGCGATGATCTTGGCCTGAGGGGCTTCTACGAGGCGCTCGGGGCTGCGCCGCATCCCGACAAGATCTTCTATCGGCTGACCGGCGATGCCTTGCAGCGGCTGGGGCGCGAAGCCGAGGCTTAAAGCACCGGCCCGAAAAGTGGATTGCGGTTCTCGGGAAAGCCGATGGTCTAGCCTGTCGGCTGGCTCGACCGGTCCGACGGAATCTTGCGGCGAGACAATTCGGCCATGATGGCCAGCCGCTCGGGCTCGCTCAGCCGCGACCAGTCGGCGATCTCCTGAAGCGTTCGCAGGCAGCCTTCACAGAGCCGCGATACGGGGTCGATCACACAGATCTGCACGCAGGGGCTGGAGGCGCCGCTCATTGCCAGGCAGAGCCCAGCGCGAAGGCGAAGCCGCAGGTGAGCGCGATCTCGGCGAGTTGCTGTGCTGCACCCAGAATATCGCCGGTCTGGCCGCCGATCAGGCGGCGGCCGAGCCGGGCGAGCCCCGCCAGGACGAGCACGGATAGCGCCAGGCCAAGCGCAAGGCCCGTACCCGGCAGCCCGGTGGCCAGTGTCCCTGCGACGGCGAACGCGACCGAAAGCGCCAGCGCTGTCCAGGCCGTTGCGGCGGTGGGCTGGCCAACCGCAGCCGAGGCGCCGGAGCTCCGGGCAGGGGGCTCGGTGGCGAGCAGATAGAGCGCAGTGGCGCGCGACCATGGCGCCGCGATCAGCAGCGCGGCGGCTGCAGCCAGAGATCCGAGCGCCTGGAGAATGGCCGCAAGTGCCGTCACCCGCAGCAGCAGGGAGAGCCCCAGCGCCATCGCCCCGAAGGTGCCGACGCGGCTGTCCTTCATGATCTCCAGCCGCCGTTCCGGCGTATGCCCTCCGAACAGCCCGTCGGCGGTGTCGGCAAGGCCGTCCTCGTGGAAAGCACCCGTCGTCAGTGCCGCGACCGTGACGGCAAGCGCTGCTGCCAGCGGCGGGCTGATGCCGGCCGCGCCAGCAGCTAGGAGGACAAGCGTTGCGGGCAAAGCGATGACGAGCGCAGCCAGCGGTACGGCGCGCGGCACCAGCCTGAAATCCGGCAGGCCATGCGCTGAATCCTCGCCGGGCAGGCGCGGCACCGGAAGACGCGAATAGAAACGGATGCAGATCGCAGTCGCGATCAGCCAGCCCGGCCAATGCGGCCGGCCGGCCGGCAACTCCGAGATGTCGAGAGGGGCGTCGGCCATGCGGTCTCGGTATCCTCGATTGTCTTCCGCCGTCCAAGCCTATAGCAGCAGCGGCAACCCGGCGGCCACGCCGCATCCCGCCCGATTCCATCTTTCGCGAGACATCCAGCGATGCCCGCTTCCGGCCTTCCCTTCGACGACATCCGCAATCTCATCGCCAACATGCCCGGCCCCGATATGGGTGCCGCCAATGCTGTGCGGGCCCGAGACAAGGATCTTACCAAGCCCGCCGGCAGCCTCGGCCGCATGGAGGAGATCGCCGAATGGCTTGCAGCCTGGCAAGGCAAGGCGCCCCCGCGCGTCGACCGGCCGCTGGTTTGCGTCTTCGCCGGGAATCACGGTGTCGTGGCGCAGGGCGTCTCGGCCTATCCGCAGGCGGTAACGCGCCAGATGCTGGAGAATTTTGCCGCCGGCGGCGCTGCGATCAACCAGATCTGCGCGGCCTTCGATCTCGGCTTCAAGGTCTTTGACCTGGCCCTCGACCTGCCGACCGGCGATTTCACGCAAGGTGATGCGCTCGACGAGAAGGCCTGCGTCGCGACCATGGCCTTCGGCATGGAGGCGCTTGCCGGCGGGGCCGATCTGCTCTGCCTCGGCGAGATGGGCATCGGCAACACCACGTCAGCGGCTGCGATCTACGCGGCGCTCTATGGCGGCGGCGCTGCGATGTGGTGCGGGCGCGGCACCGGCGTCGACGATGACGGTCTGAATCGCAAGATTGCCGCTGTCGAAGCGGGCCTCGCTTTCCACGCCGCGCATCTGGGCGACCCGCTGGAAGTGCTGCGCCGCCTCGGCGGTCGCGAGATCGCAGCCATTTGCGGCGCGATCATCGCCGCCCGGCTGCAGCGCATCCCGGTGATCCTCGACGGCTATGTCGTCACTGCCGCCGCTGCCGTCCTGCATGCCATCGAACCGTCCTCGATCGACCATTGCCTTGCCGGCCATCTCTCTGCCGAGGGCGCCCATCGCGAAGCGCTGCTCCGGCTCGGCAAGCAGCCGCTGCTGGCGCTCGAGATGCGGCTCGGCGAGGGCACGGGGGCGGCGCTTGCGGCAAGCCTCGTCAAGGCCGCCGCCGCCATCCATTCCGGCATGGCGACCTTCGATCAGGCGCAGGTCTCGAAGAAGGACTGAAACTGCGGGAGCCTGACGGCAGCGTTGCTCCCAAGGCTCGTCTCGAACTCAGGCCCTGAGCGCGCCGTGCGGGGCCCGGGCAGCCCCGCAAATGCGCGACCTCGTCAGGTTGCGGCCTTCGTCTCGAAGGGTTCCCAGATACTGATCTGGCGCGTTTCCGGCATCAGGAAGAGGCAGAGCACGAAGCACACGGCCGGGACGGCGATCGGGTAGATCAACGCGTAGCCGACGCTCCCGGTCGCCGCGAAGGCCGCCGACGTGATGAATGGCACCAATCCACCACCCCAGCCATTTCCGATGTGATAGGGAACCGATACCGACGTGTACCGGATCCTGGCGGGGAAGTATTCGGCGAGGAAGGCCCCGACCGGCCCGTACACCATCCCGACATAGCAAACGAGGATGAAGATGATGAAGATCGCGGTCGGAAAGTGGACATTGCCGGGTCGCGTGACCGTTCCCAGCCACAGGTACAGCGGATAGTACGTGATCGCGGCGAGCAGCATGCCGCCCAGGATCACTGGCTTGCGGCCGATGATGTCGGATAGCCAGCCGAAGAAGATCAAGCTCGGGGTTGCGAGGAGCAGCGCTGCTCCCACGATGTAGGACGAGGTCAGCGGGTCCAGCTTTGAAACCTGCTGCAGGAAATACAACGCCCAGAACTGGCCGCTGTACCAGACCACTCCCTGTCCGATCAGCACGAGGGTGGCGATCCCGACATATTTGATGTTGGAGCTGAGAAAGGCTTCCTTCCAGGGGTTCCTGGTCATCTGTCCCCTGGCCTTGATCGCCTCGAAGATCGGCGTCTCCTGGAGCTGGAGCCGGATGTAGATTGCGACGGCGACCAGAAGGAAGGATATCAAGAATGGAACGCGCCAAGCCCATGCTTTGAACGTCGCCTCGCCGAAATAGGTGCGGGTCGCGATGATCACGATGAGCGACACCACGATCCCGAGCGTCGGGGAGGTTTGCAGCCAGCCCGTGTAGTAGCCGCGGCGCTCGTCCGGAACATGCTCGGCGACATAGGTGATGGCGCCGCCATATTCGCCACCCAGGCACAGGCCCTGGATGATCCGCAAACCGAAGAGAATGAATGCGGCAGTCAGACCGATGGAGTCGTAGGTCGGGATCAACCCGATCGCCCCGGTGCCCAGCCCCATTCCGCTGAGCGTAACGAGGAAGGTGTATTTGCGGCCGACCCGATCGCCCATCCATCCGAAGAGGAATGCTCCCAGCGGACGGATCAGGAAACCGGCGGTAAACAGCGCGATCGTGCTCAGTAATGCCGCGACCGGATGACTCTGCTCGAAGAACTTGACCGACAGAATGGCGGCCAGGCTGCCGAATATGTAGAAGTCATACCATTCGATGACATTCCCCACCGATGCAGCGACGATCACGCGGCGGAAATCACTCGGGATCTGGATGGGCATGGCGCCCTCCCTTTACTTCAAGGCACTTTCTCCGGTGTTTCACGCTTGATGGCTCGCACCGCGAAATCCACGCGTGACAGCTGTGGGGTGCCGTCCGCTGCGCTTGCCGTATGAAGCTCTGTATCGCTCGAGGGGAGCTCCAACGGCCATGGGCGCCGCGAGCCGTCATTCCCTCCTACCCGCCGTGAAACAAGGGCGTAGCCGCCATTTTAATCCTTAATGGGCGGTTGCGGTATCGATTTTCTACTTGAAGCCAGCTGGGCGAGCGGTGACTGCTGGACTTGCCGGGAGCGTCAAAGTGATCGCTTCGGATGCTGTCACGGTTGGCGCGGCAGCCCCTCAGATATGCCCCACCGCCTGCCCCGGCAGCGTGGCGGATCGCGCGCCATGGCAGCGCTCATTCTCTCTCCCTTCGCGAGCGGGGAGGCCGTTCCGGCGATCTGCGTGATGGAACCGGGCAGTCTCGRCGGCCTCGTTCCATCCGATCGGAACTCCGCTCTGGCGAGCGCATCCCGTGCGCGCGCCTAAGCCGCCGATCGTGCCGGCTCGGGCAGCGCCGCCAGCGTGTCCATCACGCGCTMGGGCGGCAGGGTGATCGTCACTTCCGTGCCGGCGCGCGGCCTGGATTTCAGATGGAAGCCGCCATTATGGAGATCGAGCAGCCCCTTCACGATCGGTAGCCCCAGGCCGGAGCCCTGTTCGGCGGTCTTGATGGCGAGCGAACCGCGCCCGAAGGTCTGCAGCACGATCGGGATTTCATCCTCGGGAATGCCCGGCCCGGTGTCCGTGACCGAGACATATTGTCCGCCATTCGCCGTCCAGCCGACCTTGATGGTGATGTCGCCGCCCTGCGGCGTGAATTTGATCGCGTTGGACAGGATGTTGAGCACCGCCTGCCGGATCGCGCGCTCGTCCGCCCAGACCTTCGGCAGATCGGGCTCGGCCGCCTCGCGGATCGTTTGCCCCTTGGCCTTGGCGCGCAGCTTCAGCATGTGCCGGCATTCGTCGACCACGCCTGCCAGGCTGAGGGCCTCCTCGTTCAGCGCGTATTTGCCGGCCTCGATCCGCGAGAGATCGAGAATCTCGTTGATCAGGTTGAGCAGATGCTGGCCCGAGCCGTGGATGTCGCCCKAATATTCCTTGTAGGCCGGGTTGGCGTRAACGCCGAAGATCTCGTTCTTCATCACCTCGGAGAAGCCGAGAATGGCATTGAGCGGCGTCCGCAGCTCATGGCTCATCGTGGCGAGGAAGCGGGATTTGGCGAGGTTGGCCTCTTCGGCCTTGCGGCGCGCCTCGTCGGAATTCGCGGTCGCAGTCTCGAGCTCGGCGATCAGCGCGTCCTTCTCGGCGCGGAACTCGATGGTTGCGACCGAACTCGAATAGAGCCGGTGGGCGAGGAAGATGAAGAAGAGCTGGGCCGATGCCGCCATCAGCGCCATGGTGACGCTGTCGATGTCGGAGCGGCCCCAGAAGAACAGCGTGATGCCGATGGTGACCGGCCCCAGCCCGGAATACACCGCAAGCGGGATCGTCGCCGCCAGCATCACGGTCAGCGCGCTGACGACGAGCAGCGTCGTCATCACGAAGACCTTGGCGCCCGGTCCGTCGACCTGCGCGAACAGGACGAGGATCAGCGTCCAGGACAGGCCGTGAAAGGCTTCCGCCGCCGGCAGCAGGCGGCGCCAGCGCCGAATATTCACCTCGCCGGCCGGCTGCGCCAGGAAGCGGCGGCAAAGCAGGACCATGACCGCCGAGGCCAGGATGACGATGCCGAGCCAGGTGGTGACCTGGTAAGCCGGGACCCAGAGGCAAGCGGCGGTCGCGATGCACAACGCCAGGACCAGCGCGCCGACCGAGCCGTGCATCCGATACTGGGCGAAGACCCGCAGCAATTCGTAGTCGAAGGCGCGTTCGAGGCCGGTCGTCGAGGTCAGCCGCTCGCGCACGGACTTGACCTCGCGCGTGACGAGCTTGCGCCGCGCCAACGCCGTAGGGTCGGGACCGCGCCCTCGCTGGATCTGTTCGGCCGTCACTTCCGCCATAATCGGAACGCATGTACCTCTTCCGGCGGCAGACCCTGCACGCCCGGCTCGCCATTATGGTCTCGAAATCGTTAAGCTCTTACTGATGGCGCGCTTCGGATTCGGACGATCTCGGTATGGACCTTTCGGCTGGCGCCGCGTCAGCCGCCCGGTCGATCTGGTCGTCGCACTCGGGCTGCTCGGCCTGCTGGCGATTGCCGGCGCTGTCCTGCAATACAAGCTTGGCCCCGCCCGCATGCTTGCCGGAGCCGCCCAGGCGATCGATGGCGATTCGCTGCGGCTGAATGGCGAAGAGCTCAGGCTCGAAGGCATCGATGCCCCGGAATTCCGCCAGAGCTGTCGCGACAGCGCGGGCAGGGATGTGGATTGCGGCCGTGCCGCCCGCCGTGCCCTGCTGGCGCTGATCGGGCGCGGTCTCGTCACCTGCGACATCGGCCGGGTCGATCGCTACGGCCGCGGCCTCGCACGCTGCAGGCAGGGCGAGACCGATATCAACGCCGCGATGGTGCGGCAGGGCCATGCCGTCGCCTATGGTGATTATCGCAGCGAGGAAGACGAGGCGCGAGCCGCCGGGCGCGGCATCTGGGCGCTGCAGTTCGAGCGGCCGGAGGCGTGGCGCAAGGCTCATCCGCGGTAGAGCATTGGACCGAAAAGTGGAATCCGGTTTTCGGAAAATCCGATGCTTAAGCAAGGAGCTGGATCGCCGATCCTGCGTCCGAACGGACGCAGGGCGACTCTAGCGCGCATGGCTGCGCCATCACGAATGGGTTTGAAATGGTTGACCGCCGGACCTCCGCCATGGTCGGGTTCGCACGCGGTTTCCGATGAGGTTGACGATGAAGCTCTATGATGGCGGGCGCGCGCCCAATCCGCGGCGGGTCCGCATCTTCTTCGCAGAGAAGGGCGTTCCCCTGCCGGAGCTCGTGCCGGTCGATATCACCCGGAAGGAACACCTCACGCCCGAATTCGCCCGCATCAACYCGCTGAAGCGCCTGCCGGTGCTCATGCTCGACGATGGAACGGCGCTTGCCGAGACGATTGCGATCTGCCGCTATCTCGAAAGCCTGCATCCCCAACCCGTGCTCTTCGGTGGGGATGCCAAGGAACAGGCGCAGATCGAGATGTGGAACCGGCGCGTCGAGCTGGGCCTGTTCAGCAGTGTCATGTCTGTCTTCCGGCACAGCCACCCGTCGATGGCGGAGCTCGAGCATCAGGTGCCGGAATGGGCCGAGGCCAGCCGCGAGCAGATCGATGACCACCTCCTGATCATGGAGCTCCAGCTCGCGGGTAGCCGCTTCCTGTCCGGGGATCGGTTCACGGTGGCCGATATCACTGGAGGCATCGCCGTCGACTTCATGAAGCCGTCCCGGGTTCGGTTGCCTGAGGAATGCGTCAACATCCGCCGGTGGCATGACGAAGTGTCTGCGCGGCCAAGCTGGAAGGCCTGATGCGACCGGTCTTCGCCATTCTGGCGCTGCTGGTGCTGGTCCAGCCCTCCGTCGCGGCCGAACGGCTGAACGGCGAGGCGATCAAGCGAGCCTTCGAGGGCAACACGGTGAGCGGCCGCTACACCAATGGCGGGTTCTTCACCGAGTATCATGAGCCGGATGGCCGCGCACTCGGCCATAATGGCTGGCAGCCGAACAAGGATGCCTGCTGGATCACGAAGGAGGATCAGGTCTGCTACTACTATGGCCCTCCCAGCGACCGCACGGTGCATTGCTTCACGGTCGAGCTGACGGATCGGCTCTATGTCCTGCGCAATGTCTCGAACGGGCAGATCAATGCTCTTGCCACGATCGAGCCCGGCAATCCGCGCGGGCATTCCGACAAGGGGGAGCCCTGGTATTGCGACGGCCTGATCTCGCGGGCACCTGAGGTCCCGATGTCACGGCGCAGGCTTGCCTCGCGATGATGCGTCTGCTGCTCCTTGCGGCCGCGCTCATGCTTCAGGCCGCCGCCAACTCTCCGGTGACGGCCGCGGAGCGCCTGAGCGGCGAGGACATCCGCCGTGTCTTCGAAGGCAATACCGTCAGCGGCCGCTACAATAACGGCATGCCGTTCAGCGAGTACCATCACGCCGACGGCCGGGCGAGCGGACATAACCGGCACGTGCCGAACCGCGACGCCTGCTGGACGACCACACCGGACGCGGTCTGCTATTACTACGGACCGCCCGAGCAGCGTCGCACCTATTGCTTCACGGTCGAGCGCAGCGGAGGCCTCTATGTCCTGCGCAACCGGCCGAGCGGCCGCATCAACGGCATCGCCACCATCGAAGCGGGTGACCCGCATGGCTATGCGACCAGCGCCAAGATCTGGACCTGCGACGGCCTGATCTCGCAGCGGCGCGGGGAGCCGTCCCGTCTGGCGGCGCGATGAAGTCGGATCGGGAGCGCCCATCGGAAACGCTCGCCGCGGTGCTGCAGGAACTGGCTGCCTGCCGCATCTGTCGCGACGAGCCGCGCTTCCAGCCGCCGCTTCCGCATGAGCCGCGCCCGGTGATCCAGGCCTCGCCGACGGCCAGGCTCTGCATTGCCGGCCAGGCGCCGGGCACCCGCGTCCATGCCAGCGGCAAGCCGTTCACCGATCCGTCCGGTGTCCGGCTGCGGCAATGGCTCGGGCTCGACGAAGCGGCGTTCTACGACGCAGCCAGGGTCGCGGTCGTGCCGATGGGCCATTGCTTCCCGGGGCTCGACGCGCAGGGCGGGGATCTGCCGCCGCGCCGCGAATGCGCACCGATCTGGCGCTCACGCGTGCTTGCGGCGATGCCGCAGGTCGAGCTCGTGCTCGCCATCGGCCGCTATGCGCAGGCCTGGCATCTCGGCGCGAAGGCGGGCGCCAATCTCTCCGCCACGGTCGCGGGCTGGCGCGCGATCCTGGCGGAGCCGCGCCGCCCCCGCGTGCTGCCGCTGCCGCATCCCTCCTGGCGCAACAACGCCTGGCTGAAGCGCAATCCCTGGTTCGAGGCGGAGCTTCTGCCGGTGTTGCGCGAGGAGGTGGCGCGGCTGGTCCTGTGAACGCGGAGAGCCCCGCTCAATCCTCGAGGCGCGCAATCAGGCTGGACGTATCCCAGCGCCTGCCGCCCATCTTCTGGACTTCGGCATAGAACTGGTCGACCAGCGCGGTGACCGGGAGCTGGGCGCCGTTGCGACGCGCCTCCTCGAGCACGATGTCGAGGTCCTTGCGCATCCAGTCGACGGCGAAGCCGAAGTCGAATTTCCCGGCATTCATGGTCTTGCCGCGGTTCTCCATCTGCCACGAGCCGGCGGCACCCTTGGAAATCACCTCCAGCATGGACTCGACATCGAGGCCGGCGCGCTTGGCGAAATGAATGCCCTCGGACAGCCCCTGCACCAGTCCGGCGATGCAGATCTGGTTGACCATCTTGGTGAGCTGGCCAGAGCCGGCCGGGCCCATCAGCTTACACATCCGCGCGAAGGCACCGATCACCGGCTCGACCCGGGCATAGGTTTCCGGGGCGCCGCCGCACATCACGGTCAGCACGCCGTTCTCGGCGCCGGCCTGGCCACCGGAGACCGGTGCATCGATGAAGCCGAAGCCGCCGGCCTTCGCGGCCGCGTCGAGTTCGCGGGCGACGCCAGCCGAGGCCGTGGTGTGGTCGACGAAGACAGCGCCCTTCGCCATGCCCGCAAAGGCTCCGGCTTCGCCGGTGGTCACGGAGCGCAGATCGTCGTCATTGCCGACGCAGGCGAAGACGATCTCCTGGCCCCTGGCCGCCTCGGCCGGTGTCGGGGCGGATCTGCCGCCATGCTGCGCCACCCAGGCCTGGGCCTTGGCCGCGTTGCGGTTATAGACGGTGACGTCGTGGCCCTTGGCCTTGAGATGGCCGGCCATGGGGTAGCCCATGACGCCGAGACCGAGGAAGGCAACCTTAGCCATGTTCCGCTCCGCTGATAGGTTCTGGTTTCGCTTCGGCCTGTAGCGCGCGCGACCCGTAGGGGGAAGTCGCGCGGACGCCAAGGCACTTTGTCAGGAATGGAGAGGGGGCGCGCGGCGCGCCCCGCTCAGCGTAGCGCCATATGCCGCGTCAGCCTGAGTTCCAGCCGGTCCCAGACCCGCCGGATCACCTCGACCAGAAGAAGATAGATCAGCGCGGCGTAGAGATAGATCGTGAGATCGAAGGACCGGGCGAAGGCGAGCCTTGTCGCGCCCATGAGGTCGAACAGCGTGACGAGCGAGGCGATTGCGCTGGCCTTGATCATCACGATCAGCTCGTTGCCGAGTGGCCTGAGCGCCAGGATCATCGCCTGGGGCATGATCACAAGGCGCAAGGTCGACCAGCGATGCAGCCCGAGCGCCATGGCGCCTTCGAACTGGCCGCGCGGGATCGACTGGATGGCGCCGCGCAGGATTTCGGCCTGATAGGCGGCCGTGTTCACGGTGAAGGTCAGCAGYGCGCAGTAGAACGGCTCCCGGAAGAACCACCACAGCCCGACATCCTGCCAGAACAGCCGGAATTGGCCGAGCCCGTAATAGACCAGGAAGAGCTGGCACAGCAGCGGCGTGCCGCGGAAGAAGGTGGTGTAGCCGTTGATCGCGGCCTTGGCCCAGCGCGGCCCGTAAAGCCGTGCGATGGCGAGCCCGAGTGCCAGCACAAAGCCGATCGCGACCGAGATTATGACCAGCTCGAAGGTCACCCACAGGCCGCTCGCCATCCGGCAGCCGTAGTTCTGGAAAACCTCGCTGCCGAAGAGATAGCCCGGATATTCGCACCAGCTCATCGCGTCGCTCCACCAAAGGCAGCAAAGCCGCGATTGGCGCGGATCTCGAGACGCCCGACGCCCCAGGCCGAGATCAGCGAGAAGAACAGGTAGATCAGCATCGCCGCACCGAAGAACAGGAACGGTTCCTTGGTCGCGACATTGGCGCGGGTGGTGATGAACATGATGTCGGGCAGGGTGATGACCGAGACCAGCGAGGTCTCCTTCAGCAGCACCATCCAGTTATTGCCCAAGCCGGGCAGCGCCACCCGGATGAGCTGGGGGAAGACCACGAGGCGGAAGGCCTGCCCTTTGCTCAGGCCGAGCGCGGCGGCGGCCTCGCGCTGGCCCTTCTGGATCGAGTTGAGGGCGCCGACCCAGACCTCGCTGGAGAAGGCGGAGAGCACCACGCCGAGCGCCACCATGCCGGCGACGAAGGGTGGCATGCTGAAATTGCCGGGCAGGCCGAGCGAGACCCAGGCCTTCTGCAGCACGATCTGGATGCCGAAATAGATGATGTAGAGCGTCAGAAGCTCCGGCACCCCGCGGAAAACGGTCGTGTAGACCGTGGCCAGCCAGCGCAGAACAATGTTCTCGGAGCGCTTGCCGAGCGCGACGATCAGGCCCAGCAGCAGGCCGAAAGGCAGGGTTGCCAGCGCGATTGCGATGGTGATCCCGGCGCCCTGGAGCAGGGCGAGGCCCCAGCCGCCGTCGCCGAAACCGAGCAGTGCGAGTTTGTCGAACATGGATAAGCCGGCGAGGGGAGGGAAATGGACCACCGCCGGCGCGCGAGGCACGCCGACGGGGTTCGGTCAGCCGGCTATTGTCACAGGATAGGGAACTTGAACCACTTGTCCTGGATCTTCTTGTGCGAGCCGTCGGCGATCGATTCGGCGATCGCCTTGTCCCACATCGCCTTCAGTTCAACATCGGCCTTGCGCACCGCGCCGGCCGTGCCGGGGCCGTGGATGGTGGCGTCACGCGGAACGTCGGCCGCCTTCTTGCAGCAATCCTTGCCCTTGCCATTGAGGAAGTCCTCGAGCGAGAGCGAGTCGGCGATGATGTAGTCGAGCCGCCCATTCGCCAGGTCGAGATTCGCCTCTTCCTGGGTCGGGTACAGGCGGATGGTCGAATCCTTGTAGAACTTCTCGAGGAAGTTGGCGTGGATGGTCGAGCCCTGCGTGCCGATGGCCTTGCCCTTCAGGGCTGCCGGCGAGATGTCGGTTCCAGCCGACTTGGCGCTGATCGCCCAGATCGGGGTCTTGGTGTAGACCGCGGTGAAGTCGACCTGCTTCTTGCGCTCATCGGTGGCGTTCATGCCGGCGATGATGATGTCGTATTTATTGGCGAGCAGCGCCGGGATGATGCCGTCCCAGTCCTGGACCACCCAGGTGCATTTCACCTTCATCTTCTCGCAAAGCATGTTCGCGTAGTCGATCTCGAAGCCTTCGAGTTCCTTCTTGGCGTTGAGATTGTTGAAGGGGGGATAGGCGCCTTCGGTGCCGATCCGGATCTCCTTCCACTCCTTTGCCTGGGCCAGGACGCCAGTGGCGCCGGCAGCCGTCAGCACAGCGGCGGCGATCAAACGAACGAAACCTTTCATGGTACCTCCCACAGGTTTGACCGGCCGGGCGTTTCGAGTTCCCGTGTCCGGCTTGTGCTTACAGATTGTGCGATCCTGTGCCCTGCCCGCAAGTGGGGGCATGCAGCTTTTCTGAGCGAAGCCGCTTAAAGGGGAGGCAGCGCAAATCATTGATTTTATTGATTGTTTATGCCCCTGTCTGATTCCGCGCGGATTGTGCCTGCGCGCTTCGACACCGTGCTCAGGCTGCGCTGGCCCTGCGCTGTCCGCCAAACGCGGCAAAGACTGCCTCGCAGCGGTCGAGTCCCCAGTCCAGTTCCGCCCGGCTGATCGTCAGCGGCGGGGCGAATCGGATGACCGTCTCGTGCGTTTCCTTGGTCAGCACGCCGGCGCTGGCCAGTGCCTTGACGAGCGCCTTGGCGGAACCCACTGCCGGATCGATATCGACGCCGATCCACAGACCGGCTCCCCGGACGTCCCGCGCGATACCGCGGGTCATCGCGGCAAGGCGCTGCTTCATGTGAGCGCCCTGTTCGGCGGAGCGCTGCACCAGCCGCTCTTCCTCGATGATCTTGAGCGACTCCAGCCCGATCGCGGCGGCGAGCGCGTTGCCGCCGAAGGTCGAGCCATGCGAGCCGGGCTCGAACAGGCGCATGACATCCCGAGAGGCAAGGAAGGCCGAGACGGGATAGACACCGCCGCCAAGCGCCTTGCCGACGATCAGGCCGTCCGCTCGGATGCCCTCATGCTGATGCGCGAACCAGCGCCCGGTGCGTCCGAGCCCGGACTGGATCTCGTCGAGGATCAGCAGGACGTTGTGGCGGTCGCAGAGTTCGCGCAACCGCTTGAGATAGCCCGCAGGCGGCATGACGATGCCCGCCTCTCCCTGGATCGGCTCGATCATGATGGCGGYGGTGCGGGGGGTGATCGCCGCCTCGACGGCCGCTGAATCACCGAAGGGCACCGTCACGAAGCCCGGTGCGAAGGGGCCGAAACCGTCGCGATAGCTGTTCTCGGAGGAGAAGCCGACGATCGTCGTGGTACGCCCGTGGAAATTACCCGCGGCGACGATGATCTCGGCCTGATCCCTGGCGATATCCTTGACCCGGTAGCCCCAGCGCCGTGCCGCCTTGATGGCGGTTTCGACCGCCTCGGCGCCGGTGTTCATCGGCAGCGCCATGTCCTGGCCCGATACGGCGCAGAGCTTCTCGAGGAAGGGGCCGAGAGGTTCGCAGTGGAAGGCCCGGCTCGTCACCGCGAGCTTGCGCGCCTGTTCGCTCAGGACCTTGAGAATACGCGGGTGACCGTGGCCCAGGCTGACGGCCGAATAGCCGCTCATCATGTCGAGCCGTTTCACCCCGGAGGTATCGGTCAGCCAGACACCCTCGCCATGTGAGAGCATGATCGGCAGTGGCGCGTAGTTGGCGGCACAGACCTGCTGCTCGAGCGCGATTGCATCCATGGTCGTTCTCCCTCGTTCCAGCGAGGGTAAATCTGCCGAGACGACCGGTTCGTGTTGGAATCAGCTCCATCGGCGGCCGATTCTGTCGAGTGAGCGACAGAATCGGACACGCCAGCGCCGCATGGACGTGGCTAGGCCGTGCCGCGACGCGCGATCGGTATGACGAGATAGACCATGCCGAGCACCATGGGCGGCACGGCCAGCGCGGTGACCGACCAGGTCGACCAGCCGGCCGTCAGGGGAGCAAGCAGGCTCAGCAGGGCGTTGATGAGAAGATAGGCGCCGACCATGAGCGTGCCCAGGAAGCGAAGCCTGGCGAGGATGCCGGGGAGTGATGACGATTGAGACATGCTCTTCTCCAAAACGAAACGTACCGTTTCGATATATTGATATGCACAGCCCGTTTCGTTATGCAAGAGGCGGATGACATAAAGGAGTCGCGTCGTCACTCATGAGCGGGATCGATCAGCCCACGCCACGGCGCGCCTCGATTGGGGCCAAGCGCAGTCCGGCCTCTGAGGCTGCGATTCTCGCCGCGGCCCGCGCCGTGCTGGCTGAAGGGGGCTATGCGGGTTTCTCGATCGACGCCGTCTCCCGGCGCGCGGGTGCCGGCAAGCCGACGATCTATCGGTGGTGGAAGACGCGCGCCGATCTGCTCATGGACGTCTATGACGCCGAGAAGGCGTCTATGCTGACGCAGCCGATGACGGGGGACCTGACGGGGGACCTGGTCGCCTATACCGAGGGGCTCTGGGACTTCTGGTCGGCAACGCCATCAGGCCGGACCTTTCGCGCCCTCATCGCCGAAGCCCAATCGAACAGCGCCGCTCTCGACGCCCTGCGCCTGAAATTCCTGCCGAAGCGGACACTCCACCTGAGCAAGCTCTTCACCGCTGCGGCCGGGCGAGGCGAGATTGCCGAAAGCGAGATCGAGACGCGGCTCGCGCTCTATATCGGCTTCAACTGGTACTATGTCCTGACCGACCGCCTCGACGAGGGGCGGGCGGCCATTCCTGCGGCCATGAGTCTGATCGCAGCGCCAGCGTCCCGCTGACGGGACGCTTGGCAGGGGCTTATTGGAGACGCTATTCGCCCGGGGCGAGCGCTGCCCTGCCTGCCTCGCTGGCCTGCATGTCCCACAGCGTCAGCAGCCAGATCGCGAAGCCACCGAGCGCGAGCGCGCTGCCGACCCAGCCCGTCGAGGTCCAGCCATAGCCGGAGGCAATCGCCATGCCGGCGAGCAGGGGGCCGAGCGCATTGGCGAGGTTGAAGGCGCTGTGGTTCAACGCGGCAGCGAGGGTTTGCGCGTCCTCCGCGACATCCATCAACCGGGTTTGCAGAGGCGTGCCAAGGCCGCCGCCACAGCCGATCATGAAGACCACGATCGAGACGGTCCAGATATTGCCGGCGGCGAGCGGAAACAGGGCGAGCGAGGCCGCGCTCCAGAGCAGGATGCCACCGACCGACGGCATCAGGGCCCGGTCCGCCGCCCAGGCACTGACGATCGTGCCAACGGTCATGCCGAGCCCGAAGATGGCGAGCACGACCGGCACCATGCCCGGCGCGACATGCGTGACCTCCATCAGTGTCGAGGCGACATAGGTGTAGACCGCGAACATGCGGCCGAAGCCGATCGCGCCGATCGCCAGCGTCAGCCAGACTTGCCTGTGCCGAAGCGCGCCGAGTTCGCGCAGCGGGCTCGCCCCGGGCTGCGGCCTGTCCTTCGGTGCGAACGCCGCGACCAGAATGACGGTGAGGAGGGCCAGGGCCGCAACGACGCCAAAGCCCCAGCGCCAGCCGAGCGCGAGGCCCAGCCAGTTGGCGAGGGGCACGCCGAGAATGGTGGAGATCGTCAGCCCCAGCATGACGCGGGCGACCGCCTGCGAACGCCGGTTCTTCGGCACCAGCGAGGCGGCGACCAGGGCTGCGACGCCGAAATAGGCGCCGTGCGGCAGGCCGCTGAGAAAGCGGAAGACGAGCATCCAGCCATAGGTGGGAGCAAGCGCGCTCAAGCCGTTGGTGATGGCGAAGGCCGCCATCAGCCCGATCAGCAGCGTCCGCCGCGAGAGTTTTGCCGCGAGCACTGCGATGACGGGGGCGCCGGCAACGACGCCGAGCGCATAGGCGCTGATCACGTGCCCGGCGGTCGGCCCGTCGACGCCGAGGCCGACTGAGAAATAGGGCAGCAGGCTCATGACCGCGAATTCGGCCGTCCCGATGGCGAAGCCACCCATCGCCAATGCGAACAGAACGAGGCTGGTGCGTTGAGCCGGCGCGGCAAGCGATCCTGCTGGGCGCGCGACAGCCGCTCCCGTGCTGGAGGAGGTCATGGAATTCGTCCGGGTGATGAAGGCGCGATGCTGCGGCGCGATGTTCACGCTGCGCTGCAATATATTGTCTCCGACATGCGTTCGACGCAAGAGCCCAAGGGCTCAATCGCGCGTAGGGCAGGGCGCCATGAATTCAGGGCATGGCGCCCGCTGCGCTGCTTACTGCTCCGCCAGGGGGTATCCGTCGAAGTCCTTCAGCGCCTTCAGTGCGAAGGTGGTGGCAATCTTGGCCACGCCGAGCTGCGCATCGGCCAGCCAGGTCCCCGTCAGTTCCTCATACTCCGCCAGTGAATCCGCGACGATGCGGGCAAGATAATCCGCCTCGCCGCTGACCACCTGCACCTCGACCACGTCCGGACAGGCCCTCAAGACCTTCTCGACCCGTTCGCGCCGCCCGACCGAGTGGTCGCGCAGCGAGATCTGCGCGAAGGCGACGATGGCGTGGCCCGCGATCTCCGGCGACAGCCTCGCGCCATAGCCGAGGATCAGCCCCGAGGCTTCGAGCTTGCGCACGCGCTCGAGGCAGGGGCGGGCGGACAAGCCGACCCGCTCCGAGAGCGCCTGATTGGTGATGCGGCCCTCCGCGCGCAGGATCGTGACGATCCTGCGGTCGATCGCGTCGAGCTGGACGGCCTTGCGTTTCACGGCCTGCCCTTGCCGGCAGCGCGCGCCTCGGCGATCAGGCAGAGTTCGGCGAACAGGACCTGCGCCGCGCATTGGGCCGTATTCGAGGTCGCGTCATATTGCGGCGCGACTTCAACCACGTCAGCCGCGACGATATCGCGGCCCTTGAGGCCGCGCAGGATCGCAAGGGCCTCGCGCGGCGTCAGGCCGCCGACCTCGGGCGTGCCGGTGCCGGGCGCGAAGGCCGGGTCGAGCGAATCGACATCGAAGGAGACATAGGTCGGCCCGTCGCCGATCACGGCAAGCGCCTTTGCGATCACCGCATCGAGCCCCATGCGGTCGACCTCATCGGCATGGATCACGGTCATGCCGGACTCGTAGGAGAACTCCCAGAGATACTCGGCGCCGCCGCGGATGCCGATCTGGATGACGCGCTCGGGATCGAGCACACCATCGAGTACGGCCTGCCGGAATGGCCCGCCATGATGGAATTTCGAGCCTTCATAGGGCCCGGACGTGTCGCAATGCGCGTCGATATGAACCATGCCGACCGGGCGCTTCTCGCCGACGGCCTTGAGGATCGGATAGGTGATCGAATGGTCGCCACCGACCGCAAGCGTCGAGACGCCGGCCTTCACGATCGTCTTGAAAGTCGCTTCGATATCCTCGTGGCAACTCTCGAGCGAATAGCGCGAGCGGAAGGGCACGTCGCCGATATCGGCAACCTTGAGCTGGCCGAAGGGCGCCATGCCGGTGACGTGATCCATCGGCCCCATGCGCTCGACGGCCCGGACCGCGCGCGGCCCCAGCCGCGTGCCGGCACGGTTCGTGACGCCGAGATCCATCGGCAGGCCAATGATCGCGACGTCGAGCCCGCCGAGATCGGGCTTGCTCAGTGCATCGGGCTGGTAGGGCGCGCTGATGAAGGTCGCAACGTCGGAGAAGGGCCATTTCCGACGGTCGCCCTTGAACTGGTCGGCAGCGACCTTGGCGAAGCGCGGGTCGTGGATGTCGCCCCCGCTCGCGCCGGCATAGCGGGCTCTCAGCCTGGCGAGTTTGTCCTGATCCATGTCGCGTCTCTCATCAATTTGTCTGCATTGCGCGATCGGAGGTTGACCGGGCCCCGCGAAAGTACCATGCGCTTCGTGTGCAGCCGTGCCATGCCTTGAGCGCAATTGTCGAGGCGTCTGGGTTGGTTGACGGTGATGCGATGTTTGGGGAGAGCTGCGCAAATCTTGTGCAGGCGCGGATCGGCGGCAGGAATGAAAGTTTGGATCAACCAAACATGCCCGCAAGATCGACTGCATTCCTAGCCAGAATGATCCTTGAAACTTCGCCGTAACGGGACCGAACCCGCCTGCGCATCGCAAAGTCGAAATCCGAGGAGATGTCCATAATGAAGCGTCGTCAATTTATTCAGGCCGCCACTGCTGGCGCTGCGGCCTCCGCTGTCGCCATGCCGGCCGTTGCGCAGTCGAAACCGGAAGTGAAATGGCGCCTGGCGTCGAGCTTCCCGAAGTCTCTCGACACGATCTATGCCGGCGCCGAGATCATGGCCAAGATGGTCTCCGAACTGACCGACGGCAATTTCCAGATCCAGGTCTTCGCGGCGGGCGAAATCGTTCCCGGCCTGCAGGCGGCGGATGCCGTCACCAACGGCACGATCGAGATGGCGCACACCGTCTCTTATTACTATGTCGGCAAGGATCCGACCTTCGCGATTCCCGCATCGGTGCCGTTTGGTCTCAACGCCCGCATGCAGAATGCCTGGCTCTATCAGAACGGCGGCAATGAGCTGTTCAACGAGTTCTTCAAGAAGTTCAACATCTACGGCCTGCCCTGCGGCAATACCGGCGCGCAGATGGGCGGCTGGTTCCGCAAGGAATTCAAGACCGTTGCCGATCTTCAGGGCCTGAAGATGCGCATCGGCGGTATCGCCGGCCAGGTTCTGGCCAAGCTCGGCGTCGTGCCGCAGCAGCTCGCCGGTGGCGACATCTATCCGGCGCTGGAAAAGGGCACGATCGACGGCGCCGAGTGGGTCGGCCCCTATGACGACGAGAAGCTCGGCTTCTCCAAGGTCGCGCCGTACTACTACTATCCGGGCTTCTGGGAAGGCGGGCCGACGGTCCATGCCTTCGTCAACCTGGAGAAGTGGAACGCCCTTCCCAAGGCCTACCAGGCAGCCCTGACCGCCGCCTGCACCTATGCCAACACGCAGATGGGCGCGCGTTATGATGTCGTGAACCCGCCGGCGCTGAAGCGCCTGGTCGGTGCCGGCACACAGCTGCGCCCGTTCTCGCAGGAGATCCTCGAAGCCAGCCTCAAGGCCACGAACGAACTCTACGCCGAGATCTYGGCCAAGAACCCGGACTTCAAGAAGGCCATCGATACGATGACCGCTTTCCGCTCGGACCAGTATCTCTGGTGGCAGGTCGCGGAACTGACCTTCGACGTCTTCCAGGTGCGTTCGCGCGCGCGCTGAGATCGGCAACATCGACTGAGATCTTCTCGGTCGAGATCAACGCGAAAGCCCGGCGCAAGCCGGGCTTTTTCTTTGGTCGTTCGCGCGAGATCGGTCTTCCCTTCGGGGCAGGCGGGCCGGTCTTGTTTGACGGAACTCGCTTTCCCCTGCGACGAAAGTACTATCCTGCAAAAAATGCATAGGGGGCATGCTTTCCACTTGCGCGGATCACAGGACCTGCTTTTCTGGAGCGCGCGCGCAAAGCCGGATCAACCGGTGCCGCTGAACGTCTCTGAGGGGAGAAAAATCCAGATGAAGCGTCGCCATTTCTTGAAGGTTGCCGGGGCGGGGGCTGCCGCTGGCGCCATTGCCAGCCCGGCCATCGCCCAGCCTATGCCTGAGCTGAAATGGCGAGTGACCTCGTCATTCCCGAAATCCCTCGACACGATCTACGGCGCTTCCGAGATTCTCGCGAAGGCCGTGTCGGAAGCGACCGACGGGAATTTCCAGATCCAGGTCTTCGCAGCCGGCGAAATCGTTCCCGGCCTGCAGGCCGCCGATGCGGTGACCAATGGCACTGTCGAGATGTGCCACACCGCTTCCTATTACTATGTCGGCAAGGATCCGACCTTCGCCTTCGGCACTGCGGTGCCGTTCGGCCTCAATGCGCGCCAGCAGAATGCCTGGTTCTACCATGGCGGCGGCAATGAATTGCTCAACGAATTCTACAAGAAGCACAACATCTACGCGATTCCCGGTGGCAATACCGGCTGCCAGATGGGCGGCTGGTTCCGCAAGGAGATCAAGACCGTCGCCGATATGCAGGGCGTGAAGATGCGCATCGGCGGCTTCGCCGGACAGGTCATGAG
>NZ_JBFTRC010000087.1:0-22493 GCF_056399325.1 Allobosea sp. 01N443 | reverse complement strand
GCGGTGCTGCGCGCGATATCGCCGCGCCTGCTGCGCCTTCGTCCGCTGCGGCGGCATCCGGCCCCGAGGCCGATCGGCAGGCGCGCCTCCTGCCACCACCGATCGAGCCGGCTGGCCCCACCAATCCCCGGAAGAACTTCATCGTCCGGCACTGGCGCGGCGAGCTGAGTCTCGGCTGGTCCTTCTGGGGCATCGCCGTCCTGGGCAACATCGTCGCGCTGATCACGATCCTGGTGCTCAACCTGATCTTCTCCACCGACACGGGATACGATCCGGCACCGCTCTTTTGGCTCAATGTTCTGACCTGGCTTGTYGTGACGCTCATCGCGGTCTGGCAGGTCGTCGGCACCTGGAGGTCAGCGACACATCACGCGGAGCGGCGTGCGGCCTTGAGCCTGGGCGCTTTCTGGTCCAGGGCCGCCAAGGTCAGTCTCGGTCTCGGCGTTCTCAGGTTCCTGAGCGATCTGGTCAACGGGGCAGCGCCTCAGCTCGCCGAGCTCTACGACATGGCCTGGAGAGGCGACCCTCGGCTTCCAGCCTATTCCTTGCGGGTCATGCGAGATGGGACGGAGATCGAGATCACAGGCGGGATCAAATTCGGACTGGCTGCGGATTTCGAGCGCGTGATCAAGGCCTCGCCTCGGATCAAGGTCGTCCATCTGCACAGTTTTGGAGGGCGCCTCGGAGAGGCCGAGAAGCTGCGACAGAACATCGAGGCGCGCGGACTGATCACTTATGTTTCCGCGCGGTGCGAGTCCGCCTGCACGCTTATCTTTGCAGGCGGCCGCGAGCGATGGGCGCCCCGGTCCGGTGGCCTCGGCTATCACGGCCCAGCCTTTCCCGGCATGACAGCGGCGGATCTGGCTCCGTCCGTATTGGCCTGGAAGGCCGCCTATGTTGAAGCTGGACTGTCCACCAGTTTTGTCGACCGCGGACTCGCCGTGCCCAGCGACAAGATGTGGCGGCCGACCATCCAGGAGCTTGTCGCCGCAAACGCGGTCACGCACCAAGCGACTGGGAGTGAGTTTGCGATATCGGGCTATGGTGCCAACCCTACGCCTGACCAGCTGCTATCACCGTACCGAAAGGGCTGGCCGGCTCTGGCAGCGATCCAGGCGCGCCTTCCTGACGACTACGAGCGCATCAGGCGCGTCTTCGCCGATGGGTTCACAGCCGGAGCCACCGAGGGCCAGATCATCGCGGACTACAGGGCTGTGCTGGCACGATTGTTGGCAGTCCACAGATCAAAGGCCGACGATCAGGTGCTGATCGATCAGGCGAATCTCCTGATCGATCAGTATCGGGCGCTTGGGCGCTCGGATCCTACGCTGTGCTATCAATATGCTGCCTTTGGTGGCGGCAAAGTGAACACAGCGGGAGCGCTCTCCGATGAGCTCACTCAGCGCGATCTGATGCTGCAGGAACGCATGATCATGACCTCCGGCCCGCATCCGCCGATTCCCGAAGCAGTCTCGGACGTCTTGCTGAGCAAAGTCCGGCAGTCGCTGATCCGTCGCTATGGCGCTGACCGGATTGCGATTTTTGCTGCAGAGACGGTCGCGCCTGCGCAGCATGCCGATTACTGCGCGATATCGACCGCGTTCTATCAGGAGATTGTCGCGATGCCCCCAGCGATGGCCAGCACGCTGCTCAGGGCGCTTGATGCGCAATAGATCGTGCGGTCCCCTTTTGCAGGGCCGGTACGACGATCCCGTTCTACGAATACGCCGCGCGGGGCCGAGCGCAGATCCCGCTATTCCTCGGCAAAGCGCCGGGTTACTCTGGCCCGATGGAAGCCCCGCATCGCGCCTTTGGCCGGGTCGGCAACAGGGTACAGCCCTCGCGGCTGGCGCCGACCGCCTTTGCCGTCGCTGTGCTTGGCCTGTGCTTCCTTGCCGGCGAAATGATCGCAGGCGATCTCGCGCGCCTCGACATGGCGGTGCTGGCTGCTTTCAGAAGCGCCGGTGATCTGGGGCAGCCGCTTGGCCCGGCATGGCTGAAGGAGGCGGGCCGCGATATCACGGCATTGGGCAGCTTTGCCATTCTCGGCATTCTGTTCGCTGCGACGGTCGGCTATCTCATCCTGATCGGCAGGCGGGATGCGGCGAAGCTCGTGAGCGTGACCGTGATGGGCGGAGCTGTGGTCAGCGCCGCGCTCCAGCTCTGGCTCGACCGGCCGGGCCCCGACGGGCCCTATATCGTCTTCACCGCGAGCTTTCCGAGCGAGCATGCGACACTGTCCGCGATGACATTCCTGACGCTTGGCGCCTTGCTATCCCAGCTGGCGACCGACAAGCGGGTCAGGGTCTATCTGATGTCCCTTGCGATCATCCTGACTTTGGCGGTCGGCCTCAGCCGCATCTATCTCGGCGTGCATTATCCCAGCGATGTCCTGGCAGGATGGTGCATCGGCAGTGTCTGGGCCGCGCTCTGCTGGACTCTTGGACTTCGTCTCCAGCAACGCCGCGACGATCAAGAGCCGGCGGCGGTGCCGGCTGAATCATAGCCCTGCCTCGGCGTTCGACAGACGGCCTCGCGCTTCCACGTCCAATGGCGCCGACATTCGCTGCCTGGGCGCGCTGAAGCGCCGGCTATTCAGGCACCGCCCTTGYGGCCGGCAACGGGCAGGTAGAGCAATAGCTGCGCTCGGGAACGAGATAGCGGATGCAGCAGATCCGGCGCCGCCGGCCGCTTCCCTCATCCGGATCGGTATAGGACACGGGCTTGAAGAGCGGGTTGGGCTTGCCATTCGGCAAGCGTGCACTCTCCAGAAAGCTCAAGGCCTCGGCGACGGCGTCATTGACGCCCATGGCGCGTTCGATGCGCCGCACGACGAATTCGAACATGTTGCCGGCATTGCTCCAGAGCACTTTTCGCGAGACGCCGGCAGCCGCCGACAGCGTCAGGACCATGGGCTCGATATGTCCCTGGATCAGCGGCATGAAGCGCGGGCCTTCATCAGCCGGGGCCGCATTGCTCCCGATGCCGCGCAGGTGGATGTGGCGTGTCGCGCCATCGGGACCGAAGGTGCAGCCAATGGCGGCCAGGTCGATATCGACCGCACTTTGCGCCATCAGCGCGAGCGCCAGATAGGGCGGCAGCAGCGTGGCGAAATGCTGTTTCGACCAGAGCGAGGCGATCGCGCGGCGGTCGCCTCCAGGGCATTGCTGGGAATAGAGCGCGAGCAACTCGGCCAGCCGCGCGGCATCGCCGAGATCGCTGCCCGGCGAAGGGGCCGGCGCATCCGCCGCCAGGACGAAACGGTCGCCATAGGCCGCCAGTTCGCCAGAAAAGAGCGGCGCAAACGCCGGAATGGTCATTGTGCCGCTTCGGATGCTAGGTCGGTATCACCTGGCGCGCGGGCGGGTCATAGGCCTGGATCGGCGGCAGATTGCCGTCGAAACGCTCGACCTGGACGGTCGTCAGCTGCCCCGTGCAGCCCTGCGCCAGCGCCGAGGTTCCGACATCCCGGGTCAGGACATTGGGGTTGCCGTGGACGCAGAGCGATTTGTCCTCGCTCGGGTCGGCGGGATCATACCAGGCACCGGTCGGGAGCTGGATCACGCCCTGGCGGATGCCACCGGTGACGCGTATGCCGGCAAGGCAGGCGCCCCGCTCGTTCGAGATCCGAATGATGTCGCCATCGGCGATGCCGCGCGCGGCCGCGTCCGCGGGATGCATGCTGGCGACCTCGCGGCCGCGGTGCTTGGCCTCGCTGCTATGGCCGCCGAAGTCGAACTGGCTGTGCAGCCGCGTGCGCGGCTGGTTCGCGACCAGCACATAGGGCGAGGCCTTGTCCGGCACATTGGTCGGCCCGAGCCAGGTCGGGTGGCCCGGGCAATCCGCCTCGCCAAAGCTCGCGATCGTCTCCGAATAGATCTCCAGCTTGCCGGTCGGCGTCGGCAGCGGATGCCCCGCGGGGTCCTCGCGGAATTTCCGCAGGCGGCCGCCATCATCGGGCAGTTGTGGCAGCTCAAAACCCTCGCCCGCCCAGAATTCCTGGAAGCTCGGTGCCGGCAGGCCCTGGGCCGCGAGTTCGACGCGCGTCGGCTCGTAGAGATGCTCCAGCCATTGCCGCACCGTACGGCCCTCGGTGAAGGCCTGGCGTGTGCCGAGCCGCTCGGCGAGATCGGCGAAGATCGCGTAGTCGTCGCGCGCTTCCCCATAGGGCTCGACGACGGGCTGCATCGGGACGAGCAGCGGGTCGTTGGAACTGCCGCCGATATCCTCGCGCTCGAGCGTCATCGTGCAGGGCAGCACGATGTCGGCATGGCGCGCCGTCGCCGTCCAGGCCAGCTCGTGCACGACCAGTGTGTCGAGCCGGGCGAAGGCCTGGCGCAGGCGGTTCAGGTCCTGATGGTGGTGGAACGGATTGCCGCCGGCCCAGTAGACCAGCTTGATCTCGGGATAGGTTCGGGTCTGGCCGTTATAGCGATAGCTGGTCCCCGGGTTCAGCAGCATGTCGGCGATGCGGGCGACCGGAATGAAGTCGGACACCCCATTCCGACCCTGCGCGAAGGTCGGCACCGGCACGGCATTGTAGCGCCGCCCGTAATAGGCGATTGCGCCCAGCCCATAGCCATAACCGCCGCCCGGCAGGCCGATCTGGCCGAGCGCAGCCGCCAGCACCATGCCCATCCAGACCGGCTGCTCGCCGTGCTCGGCGCGCTGCAGCGCATGGGCGACGACGATCAGCGCGCGCCGGCCATGCAGCCGTGTCGCCAGCGCCGTGATCGCATCGGCCGGAACGCCGGCAATCGCCGCGGCCCAGGCCGCATCCTTGGGCTGGCCGTCGGTCTCGCCCAGGAGATAGCGCTCGAAGATCGGCCAGCCGACCGTGCAACGCGCGAGGAATTCGCGATCATGCAGGCCATTGACGACGAGGGTGTGGACCAGCGCCATCATCAACGCCGTGTCGCTGCCGGGATTGGAGGAGACCCACTCCGCACCTGCCTCCTCCGGCAGGTCGCCCCGGAGCGGCCCGACCAGCACGAACTGGCAACCGCGTGCCCTCGCCCGGTCCATGGCGCCGCGCTCGACATGCTTGCTGATGCTGCCGCCGGCCACCATGCTGTTCTTCAGGGCCATGCCGCCAAAGGCGAGCACGATCTCGCTGTGATCGGCGATCTGCTCCCAGGAGACGTTGCGCTTCACCAGGTCCTCGTAGTCGCCGATGACATGGGGCACCAGGACCGAGGACGCGCCCGAGGAATAGCTATTGACCGAGCGGACATAGCCGCCGACCGAGGTATTCAGGAAACGGTGGATCTGGCTCTGGGCGTGGTGGAAGCGCCCTGCGCTTGCCCAGCCATAGGAGCCACCGAAGATCGCACCCGGGCCGTGATCGTCGCGGATGCGCGCGAGCTCGCCCCCGAGCAGATCGAGCACGGCCCCCCAGGACATCGGCAGGTACTCGTCGCGTCCGCGCCGATCGTCCGGCCCCGGGCCGCGCTCGAGCCAGCCGCGGCGGACCATGGGCTGTGCGATCCGCGCGCGATGGCGCAAGGCGGCCGGGAAGTTCTGGATGATTTCGTTCGGATCGGGATCGCCCGGGTGGGGCCGGACTTCGAGCCGGCCATCCTGCATGCGGGCCGAGAACACGCCCCAATGCGAGGTATGCGGGCGAAAGGCGTCATCCGCCGCAGAAGGCTCGGTGATCTGGTCGTTCGAATGGGTCATCACATGTCTTCCCAGGCGCCAAAGCCGCCACAGCGATCATGGCATCCGGCATAGTGCCCCTGGATCGCAAGAGATTTCTGCGGCCCTCCCCGATGAGTGCCGCCTCAAGCCGAACTGACGCGCCGGCCCGAAGGCCGGCACGCGTCATCCGGCGGCCTCAAACCGCCACAACATATCCATCGCGGCGCGGGTCGGCTGCGCCGGTCATCACGCCGGTTGCGGGGTCGATCGCCACGGCTTGCATGCCGCCGCATCGCATCGTCCAGCCGGCATCAAAGGCCTCGATCTCGTGGCCGCGCCGCCGCAGCTCTTCAATCGTCCCGGCTGCGATACGGTTCTCGGCCTGGATGAAGCGCCCGTCCCAGAGCCGTGCCCGCGGCGCCTCGATCGCCTCCTGCAGCGGCAGGCCGAAATCGAGATGCTGCACCATAGCCTGGGTCTGGGTCTGCATGATGCCGTAGCTGCCGGGCGTGCCGAGCGCGAGCACCGGCTTTCCGGCGCGCGTCGTGATGCTGGGCGACATGCACATCGGCAATTCGTCGCCCGGCTTCGAGCGGTTCGGACTGCCGGGCTGGACATCGGCCCAGTACAGGAAATTGTTGAGGCAGAGCCCGGTGCCCGGCACGACGATGCCGCTGCCGAAGGGGCTGCCGAGGCTGTTGGTGATGCAGACCAGATTGCCCTCGGCATCAGCGGCCGAGAACGAGGTGGTATGGGCGGGATCCTCCTTGTCCTGCGGCGTCCATTGCTCGGTCGGGCCTTCGATCGGCTCCCCGTCGCCGATGCGCTGGCGCAGGCCCGCGATCGCGGCATCGGAGAAGATCTCGGCCAGGATCTCGGCGGAGGGATTGTTGCTGGCGATCCTGAGGCCGGCCGCGAGCCTGATGGCCCGATAGACCAGGTCGAGATGCTCCGGCCCATCCTTGCTCAGGCCTCCCAGATCGAAACCTTCGAGGATCTTGAGGCTCAGCAGGAACTGGAATGCCTCGCAGGGCGGCGGCGGAACATGGATATCGAGGCCGCGATAGCTCACGGCATGCGGCTCGCGCCAGCGCGGTTGCACGGCCGCGAGATCGGCCATGTTCATCTTGCCGCCGAGCCCGCTCAGATGTCCGACGATCCTTTCGCCCAGCGCGCCGCGATAAAGATGGTCCGGTCCCTTGGCCGCGATCTCCGCGAATGTGCCCGCGAGATCGGCCTGGCGCAGTACCTGGCCGAGCTTCACCGGTCCGCCATCCGGCAGGTAATTGGCGCTGAAGGCGGGATAAAGCTCCGGCGAGGCCGCGAGGAGCGGCGCCTGCTCGTTGAACTCCTCCACACCGAATTCGGAGAGCGCGAATCCGTCCCGGGCGAGCGCGATCGCCGGCGCCAGGATCTCACTGAGGGGCTTCCTGCCATAGCGCGCCGCCAGCTCGCACCAGCCCGCGAGATTGCCGGGAACCGCGACCGCATGCGGGCCGCGCTCCAGTTCGGCCCGCTTGGTGAAGCGTTCGGCCGGGAAGCTCGCCTGGATCGGCGGTACGAAGTCGAGCACGCGGACGCGTTGCTCGGCGGCGCTCCAGAGCGTCGCCGAGCCCATGCCGGTCAGGCTCGACATGAAGGGCTCGACCACGGTCAGGGCGGCAGCGGTTGCTGCAATCGCGTCGAAAGCGTTGCCTCCCTGGATCAGGAGCCTGGCGCCGGCCTGGGCGGCGAGCGGGTGCGCCGCGGCAACCATGCCGTGGCGAGAAAACAACGTGGGGCGGCGGCCATGCATCGTCAGTCGTCCTTGCGTCCCTGTCCTCAGGCTGGATGCGATCAGAGCACAGTTCGCCGGCAAGGACAGGCCGCCAGCCCACGCTTTTCGAGGGGGTGCCGCCGGAGCTACATGCATGGCTGGGGCGATGATCGCCTCAGCCATGCGCTTCTGGAAGGAAGCAGGAATTGGAGGGGGAGCCGATCGTCGTCGGGGCTGATAACGGCGCCTCTGTCGGCTCGTCATCCTCTCCTGGTGAGAAAAGCCTCGAAAGGAAGCGGTTCCCGCTGGTGCTACCGAGATAGGTTGCCTGCCCGGCCGCTACGGTTCAGAGCGAACAGGCGTGATCACCGCTGTTCGCCGCTCCTCCTCCCGCTCTTCATCGAGTGCGCCCGCCCGCTGCCTGGTTCAGGACGCAAAGAGGGCTCGCGCTGCAGCGAGGATTTCCGCCGTCGAGGGGAATTTTCCGATACCGGCGAGCCCTTCGGAGCCGCATTCGATGTTCGCCCAGCGGATGACTCCATGCGGATCGATCAGGAACTGGCCCTTGAGCTGGGGCCATTGCTTCTCCATGTCGGAGTGGTCGGTCGGGCTCTCCCTATAGCCRTCGAGCCTGGTCAGCCTGTCAGAGGCCTCCCTGATCGGCACGGGCTGCGGGAACTCATCATTCGGATTGATCCGCAGCGTCGCAAAAGCCTCCAGTAACTCCGGGGTCGCAGGCGGCTTCGGCACACCATAGGCGCGATGGGTGGAGAGCTCCGGATCGACCGCCAGGCGCAGGTTGCTCGGGCGGAATTTGAAGTAGAGCTGCGCGTTCTCCAGCGGCGTTGCCACAATCCCAAGCGTTTCCACACCGATGGCCTTGAGCTCGCGATCGGTCGCCGCCATGTGCGCGATCGCCCGCCGGCAGAACGGGCACCACAGCCCCACGAACAGCGCAAGAAACACCGAATGCCTTTCGCGGTAATCGGAGAGCGACGCGATCCCGCTTCCGTCGACCGTAGGKAGGACAAAATCAGGCGCCAATTCGCCTGGCGAGGCCGGGGGCCGGAATCCATTTGCCATACGAAGACTCTCCGCCTGACGAACTGGATCAGTTGAGAACCGGCAGGATCATGCCGGGGCCTCGGCCGGCAGGCAGGAACCTATTCCGGCCGTTCAAGTATAACTCTGCCGCAGCCCGGTTCCCAGCCTTACGGTGCAGTGCGGCGGGATTCCGTACGCGTCGGCGCTCGGCCCGGAGTCTGCTCCGCCCCGCTTCGCCGCTCACTGCAGATGCGGCTTCTTCAGAAAGCTGCCCCTGTCGGCCGACCGGATGCGAAGCCATGTCTCGCGGCCGTCGCGGACGACCCTGATCGGGACCTCGGCGCCTGCCGGGCCGCTCGCCCAGAGCTTCCGATAGAAATCGGCCAGGCCGTCGATCTCGCCATCGCGAACATCCGAGATGATGTCGCCGGGACGCAGGCCCGCCTGGGCTGCCGGCCCGCCTTCGGCCACGCTCATCACCACGACCTTGCCATTGCTCTCGGCCGAGAAGGCGCCGAGCCAGGGGCGTGGCGGCTTGTCGACCCGGCCCCGGGCGAGCAGATCGTCGAGGATCGGCGGAAGCAGATCGATCGGCACGACCATATTGACGTCAAAGATCTCGCCGGCCCGGCCCATCCGCAGGTGCAGCGAGCCGATGCCCAGGAGCTTTCCATCCGGTCCGAACAGCGCCGCACCACCCCAGGACGGGTGCGCCGGGGCGGTGAAGATGGCTTCGTCCAGCAGATATTCCCAGTAGCCGGCGAATTCCTGCTTGGCCACGATATTGGCCTCCACGACTTGCCCGATGCCGTCTGCAAGCAGGACGGACTCGCCGATTTCGGCATCAGTGGCGGCGCCGAACGCGACCGCCGGCAGGTCGAGCCGCTCAAGCGCCTGGACCAGGCCAAAGCCGGTCTCCTGATCATAGGCCAGCGCATGCGCTGGCACCACGCGACCAGTCCACGTCGTCAGCCAGACGTCCTCAGCTTCGGTAATCAGATAGCCGATGGTGAGCACCAGCCCATTGTCCCGAATGACGACACCGCTGCCTTCCCGCCTTGTACCCAGCGCGGAGGCCGTAAAGGCATCGGCAGGAATGGACGAGCGAACGCCCACGACGGAGTGCAAGATCGGGCCGATGCTCATCGTTCCATCCTGAAAGGGCGCGGCGCTGAGATCGAGGCGGTGCGCCGGCCGGCAGAAACTGGATAGCTCTCTCAAAAGGTATGAACCGGCCTGATCGACACAAGGCCCCGACGATGATTGAGCGGCCGGTTACCCGAATGTGATCGACACAGACCGGCCGCTGGAGACGCCTCCGCCCTTCCCGTCCAGGTTGTATTCCTCTAAATTGCGGATGGACACGGGAGACAACAAGGGATCGGGGCCCTGTCCGGACAAAGCTCGACATGCGGAACAGGGCGAGAGTGGACCACAATCCATTCCTCAGGAAACAGCTCTAAGGCACTCATCATGCGAATCTATGTGAGCAGCGTCTTCGTCGACGACCAGGCCAAGGCACTGGACTTCTATACCGGCACGCTTGGCTTCATCGTGAAGAACGATGTTCCCGTCGGCGACTACCGTTGGCTGACGGTCGTATCACCGGAGGAACCAGGGGGAACGGAACTGCTGCTGGAGCCCAGCGCGCATCCGGCGGTCAAGCCTTACAAGGACGCTCTCGTCAAGGACGGCATTCCCGCAACCTCGTTCCAGGTCCAGGATCTGAATGGAGAATTTGCAAGGCTTAGCGAGCGCGGGGTCGTGTTCACGCAGGAGCCGATGGATGCAGGACCTGTGCGGATGGCGGTCCTGGACGACACCTGCGGCAACCTCATCCAGCTGATCCAAATGAAACAGGGCTGAACGCCATCAGCCTTCCCGAAATCCGGCATCCGCCTTTACGACAGATGCCTAGCTTGTCGGTGATCATGCGCCGGGACACACCCTGTCGCAGGCACGGCCGCATGGGCCAACAGGTGCACCGACGACAACAGTGCTCTCCCCCAGTCCCAGCTCGGTTGGCACAGGCCCACGTGACGTTGCCCCTCGGTCCCAATCCAGTTTGACGTTCGTTTGGTACACAGAGGCGCCAAGGCGGTCTTAGCCGCTACGGTCAACAAGTGGTAGGAACGACCGGTTACCGGGGCATGGCGGCGTGATGACGAAGCTTGGTCTTGATTGCAGAATGTCGGATGCAAGCTGCCGCTCGCAAAGAACCTGGCTCCATCGAAAGAGAAGTCCTGTGGCCCGCTCGGTGCTGATCACGATCGCCGTTGCGTTCGCCGGTGCGGCCCTCGCCGCCGAACCGCAGCCGAGCAAGGCTCTTCCGCCTGCATCGGCAACGGCAGCCTGCCTTGAGCTGAACAGCCTGCCAAACGACGTTTTCGGCTTCAATTCGGGAAGTGACGTCAATGATCTCGGACAGTTTTCTCTCTCGGGAGCGTATGGCGGTTCGTTCGGAGCGCGCAGCGGCCCACTCGCGTCGCACAACCTCAATGTCCAGGCGACCTACTCGCCATGGCGCTGTGTCGAGCTCGATCCCTTCGCCTTTGCCGGTGTGACCAATTCGAAGACGTTCGGTGCGAAGGCCAACGGCTCCACCGTCGGCGGCGGTATCGAGATGAAGTACAAGCTGCTCGGGCGCGATACAAATGGCGTCGGCCTGACCTTCGACGCCGTGCTCCAAGGCGCGGCAACCGCTGGCGCGTTCTACACGCTCACCGGACGATCGCGCAGTGTCTATGACGGCGTCTTCTCGGTGTTCCTCGACAAGGAACTGGTCGCCGGCAAGCTCTACGGGGCTCTCAACGTCAGCTACGACTGGAACTATCAGGACCTCGGCTCGCCAAGCGGCGGCTATGCCAGAACCTCGATAGCTCGCATCGGCGGCGCGCTGACCTATCAGCTTGCGGACAGTTTTTTCATCGGCGCCGAGGCAAGCCATTTCCGGCGTTACGATAACCTTGCCTTCGGTCATCTCCTCGGTCAGGCAACGTTCGCGGGGCCGAACTTCTATTGGGCCTTCACGAAAGATTGGGCACTCTCCGGTGCCTGGAGTATCCAGGTGGCCGGTCGCGCCACCGGTGTTGGCGGCAATGTCGATCTGACGAACTTCTCCCACCACATCGCCAAGCTGAAGCTCAACCATGATTTCTGACGTGGTTCACGCCGCTTTGGCTTGCGGGGCGGATGGCTCGCACCCAGAGCCGATGACGACGGCTCATAGCGGATGATGGCGAAGCCCTCGGAAGCGCGCCGCGCTGCTCGGCGAGGTCGAGGACTTGAAGGCCAGGATACAGCCGATCGACGGTCAGGTTTCGGCAATCGAGCAGCTAGCTGACGAGGCCGAGATAGCCCGCAAGTTCGCGCGCCGCGGCAGCGCCCGCCCGGTTGGCGCCGATCGTCGAGGCCGAGGGGCCATAGCCGACCAGATGGATGCGCGGGTCCTTGGCGACCTGGGTCGCGAGCCGGGCTGTCATGACGATGCCGCCCTTCTCGTCCCGGATCTGCAGCGGCGCCAGATGGTCGAGCGAGCTGCGAAAACCGGTGCACCAGAGAATGACATCGGCCCTCTGCTCGGCTCCGTCGGCCCAGCGCACACCCTGTTCGGTGATCTCGCTGAACATCGGCACACGCTTCAGCACGCCGCGCTCGCGGGCGGCAAGCAAGGCCGGTGTCAGTGGAATCCCGGTCACCGACACGACGGAGCCGGGGATCAGGCCCTGCCTGACCCGGTCTTCGACCATGGCGACGGCGGCGCGCCCATCTTTCGCCGTGAAGGGACGGTCCCGAAACTGCGGCTCCCGCCTGGTGACCCAGGTGGTCGAGGTGACGCGGGAAATCTCATCGAGCAATTGCAGAGCGGAGATGCCGTCGCCGACCACGATGACATGCTTCCCGGCGAACGCGTCGGCTGTGCGGTAATCGCGGGTGTGAAGCTGCCGGCCCAGGAAGCGGTCGGCTCCCGGATAACTCGGAATATAGGGTGTCTCCCAGGTGCCGGTGGCATTGATGATGCTGCGGGCCGAGAAGGTTTCGCGATCGGTCTCGATCCTGAAGCGGTCGCCGCGGTCGCAGACGACCTTGACCGCCACCGGGCGATAGACCGGCAGCTGAAACTTGCGTTCATAGGCCGCGAAATACCGGGGAACAGCCTCGGACGCCCTCACCTCGGTCAGGCCGGGTTCGATCACATCGGAGAACTGCATGCCCGGCAGGTCATGAATCCGGTTGACCGTGCTGAGCGTCAGCGACGGCCAGCGATATTGCCAGGCGCCGCCGGCTTCCGGGGACTTGTCGAGAACGAGATAGTTCCTGCCGGCCAGAAGACCGAGATTCTGCAGGTGATAGGCGCTGGACAGCCCCGCCTGGCCGGCGCCGATGACCATGATATCGACCTTGATCACGGCTCGGACATCGCCCCTCAGTGGGGACGACTCGGTCGTATCGGGCGGGTCGGAAGGCTCGAGATCGGCGCTCATTCCCAAAGCCATGAGACAGGAAGCGCGCGAACTCAAGCCATCCTCCCAAAGCGCAGGCACGACACCTGCCGCGGCGCGGTCGACGCCGCTTGCCGCGAAGGGTCACCCGAATTCCGGATCATCCCGGGTGCGTTCCAGGATGAGGGGGATAATCAGATCCTCTTCATCCCAGAGATGCCGCAGCAGGGTTCGGTCGAAGCCCTCGATCTCTCCGGCGATCCGCTCGGCCACGCGCAACACGTCCCCGTCGCGCCCCGAGACCTCGCCCGACAGCGCTGCGATGAGCTCGCGGCTGGCGCTTCCGAGCCGGTCGATCGCGCCATGGATCACATCGTGGTCATTGTCGAGGATATCGAACCCCTTCTGCAGCCTCGGTGCCGCGGCGGCAAAGGACGGGAAGTAGTGCTCATCCTCGACGCGGTGATGTCCATCGAGCTCGCCGAGCAAAAGGCCCATCCGGCGCTGGAAGAGCGGTAAGAACGCGGCTGGGGACGTGCGACCTTCCCTGAGATCGGTTGTCATGCCGCCGATCAGCACCGAGAGCTCCCGAAACAGATCATGCCTCTGGAGCCAGCCTTCGGCCAGCCCGTGCAGGCTCGGATCATTCGCCCACTGGTCGCGCGGGAACTTGCGCAGCAATGCGAGTAGCTCATCCGGCAGGCCGCCCCTCACCTCGACATTGAGTGCCCTGTCGATGTCCTTCATTTCGTCGCTCCTTTCCGCATTGGGGCGCTGGGCCGGCCGTGGCCGAGAACCACGGCCGGCCCAGGCCTATCAGCGCGTGCCTTCCTTCAGGCCGAGCAGCTGCCATTCCCAGCGCAGCCCCTGTCCGAAGCCACCGCCATGTTCGGCGAAAAGCTTGGCGACCTCGTCAGCCGTCGGGCGCGCCCAGTCGCGCTGCAGCTCGGAGACATAGGCAATGGTGGTGAGCGGCTGCGCGCCGGCCTGGACCATGCGCTGCACGCCGCGCTCATGGCCCTCGGTGCTGCCTCCGCCGGATGCATCGGTGACGATGTAGACCTCGTAGCCGTCGGCAAGCGCGTCGATCACCGGCATGCTCAGGCACACTTCGGTCCACAGACCCGCCATCACCAGCTTCTTCTTGCCGGATTTCTTGACCCAATCGAGGACGCGCTGATCATCCCAGGAATTCAGCCCGGTCCGGTCGACCGGCGTCTGATCCGGGAAGACGGCCTGGACCTCCTCGAACAGCGCCTGGCGCTCGGCGAAGGCCGTGGTGAGCAGGGTCGGCACCTTGAACAGCTTCGCCGCCTTGGCGAGGAAGGTCGTGTTGTTGACGACCGCTTCGCTGGTGTGGGAGCGCAGCGCCAGCAGCTGCAGGTACTGGTGATCGATCAGCAAGAGCGCGTGATCATCGGGGGTGAGCAGAGAACTCTTGGCCATATCGATATCTCCGTAGGGTTCGATCGAGGCCGCGGCCCCGATGCCTCAAGAGATATTCGTGGAACGAATTTGCCTGTAGTCGGCCATAACGGTACTGTCCGTTCCAAAAATGGAACGACGCGATGCAGGATCTCAATGACCTTTTCTATTTCGCCCGTGTCGTCGAGCATGGCGGATTCGCACCAGCCGGGCGCGCGCTCGGCATGCCTAAATCGACGCTGAGCCGCCGCATCGCGCTGCTCGAGGACAGGTTGGGGAGCCGGCTCCTGCAACGTTCGACGCGGCATTTCGGGATGACCGAAGTCGGCGAAGTCTATTACCGGCACTGCGTGGCGATGATCGCCGAGGCAGAAGCCGCCCAGGAGGCGATCGACAACACCAGCGCCGAACCACGCGGGATGATCCGCGTGACATGCCCGATCTCGCTGATGCTGAGCTTTGTTTCCCCGGTCATGTCGCGTTTCCTGATCGCCCACCCGCAGGTGCGCGTGCAGCTCTCTGCAACGAACCGCCGCGTCGACGTGATCGAGGAAGGGGTCGACATCGCCCTGCGCGTCCGGTTTCCTCCGCTCGAGAATGAGGGGCTGGTGATGAAGCGGCTCGCAGAGAGCCGGCAGCTCCTGGTCGGAAGCCCGGCTCTGCTCGACCGGTTCGGCCGGCCGGAAACGCCTACGCAGTTGAGCCGGCTGCCAGGGCTGGATCTGATCCGGTCCCCCCCCCAGACATGCCTGGGAGCTTCGCAACGCTGCGGGCGAACCTGTCAGCATCGCGTTCGAGCCGCGATACGCCACCGACGACATGGACGCCCTGCGGCAGGCGGCCGAGGACGGCGTCGGCATCGCTCAGCTCGCGGACTATCTGGTCATGGACAAGGTCGCCTCAGGAACACTGGAAATCATCCTGCCGGATTGGACGCTGCCGAGCGGAATCGTGCATGCGGTCTTTCCCTCGCGCCGTGGGCTGTCACCGGCTGTGCGCGGCTTCATCGACTTTCTCGCGGCGGAATTCCAGGCGAGATGACCCCGGCCAGCCTGCGGCAGCGTCCCTGACGCGCACTGCCTTGCCCATCCCCGAGGGCCGGACGATCCCGCCTTCCCTTGACTGCATCGGGCTGCGACTGTGCTGGCCATGCCTGCACCTCTACGCTCCCTTGCACGCTTCCTCGCACGCCCCCTGCGCCTGGGTCTCCTCGCCATCGCGCTCCTCGGCAGCGGCTGGGGGAGCGGCGCCCATGGTCAAGCCAGAACGGGCGTGCCGGCAACTGCGGATGTCGCTGGCCCCTACGGACCGGGCGGCGTCTACGCGCGGATTCCGGCTGTCGATGAATACGGACGGGATCAACTGGCGATGTTCCGCGCCTGGAATCCCGATCCGCTCGGACATCACGAGGCCAATCTCCGGGCGATCCAGCCGGCGCTCGCCAGGGTGGTGGGCCGGGCCCAGGCCGACAATCCCGACCTGCGCTTCGTGATCGGCTCAGGCCGGCGCGACCGCACACTGCAACGCCAGGCGGTCGCCTGGGGCTGGTCCAGGGTGCATGCGAGCTCACACCGTTCGGGTAATGCCGTGGATCTGTGGCCGCTCGATGTGGAGGGCCGGGTGATCTTCGATCCGAATGCCCAGAACCGGATCGCAGTTGCACTCAAGCGTGCCGCCACCGAACTGGGCGTATCGCTGCGCTGGGGGGGCCGTTTCCGCGGCTACAAGCACATGGACCGCTCGCATTTCGAGCTGTCGTTCGGGGCAAGGGCCTCACGGAAGGTGGGTTCCGCCTCCCGGTGATGAACCTCTGGCCGGACAGAGTGCAGGCGGGCAAAGCCGAGAATGGCAACCGCTTCATTGACCAACCCCGGTGGCTGGCTGTGCGAGAAGGCCAAGGTCCACGTTCGCCTCGGCCCCGTTCGAGCGTACGGGTTGGCCCGACAGCGGAACCAAGTATGGTGCGCGGCAATACCTCTCTTGGCTCATATCTGAATTCTGGCGCTTCGTCTTCGTTCAGCAGCAGGTCGAGAAACCTGTCATGAGGACGTTTGAATTTTCACCGATGCAGAAGGGCGCGGGCTTCAACCTCGATGCGGTGAAGGCGAAAATCGACGTCGCCCGAACCGACATGGTCAAGTAAGGGCCAAGCCTACGGCCAAAGCCATATCACGGCAGGCGGATCAAAGCTGCCCGACGTGACTTATCCGCAGATCGCGACGCTTTCTGGAAGGGCGCCATGAACCCCAAATACGCTGCAGCCCCACTCGCGCCCCTATGGGCGCCGCAGGGCCGTCACGCCCCGCACGTCAAGCAGACGCAGCGGGCACGGTGAAACGGTGCTGTCCGAGCTTCCCTCCGTCAATCACCTGTCGCTGGTCATAACCCAGGCAGCGGCACCCGCCTTCCTCCTTGGCGCGGTGGTCGGCCTCATCTCGGTCTTGATCAACCGCCTCGAGCGCATTCTCGACCGGTCGCGAACATTGAACGCGCTGGATCGTTCGATCGCCCCGGATCTCAAGGCTGACTTGCCCCGCCTCGAACGGCGAGCAGGCTTGATCAACAGCGCCATCGTGTTCGCGATTTCCAGCGGGGTGACGACGATCCTGCTGATGGTTGTTGCCTTCGCCCTCGCCTTCCTGGGCTTAGCTCACGAGCGCGGCGTAGCGTTTCTCTTCGTCCTGTCCGTTGGACTGTTCGGCGCCTCGCTCACTCAATTCCTGCGCGAGGTCCAGATGGCGCTTCAGAAGATCGATCTCATCAGTTGACCGAACGCCCGGGCCAGATCATCGGACCRGATGCGGATCCGGTCCGATGATCCAATCTTTCTTAATGGGCATCAGCTTTCCCGAAATCCGCAATCCACTTTTCGGGCCCATGCTTCAGGTCCTCACCGCCTCCGAAGAGACTGTAGCCCCTGCGCTATCGGCCCGGCCCGAACAGCCGACCGCGTCGTGCGCGTTCGACGCCTCCAAGGCATTCTATTTGAGATGTCACAAAGCACTTGTGAAATCTCAGAAGCTGATCCAGCATGCCTGCCATGCTCGATACCTCGCCTGCGTTCGCGCCATCCTCGTCGCTCCCGGTTGCGGAGACGCAGCTCGATGTCGCAAGCCGGCGGCTGCGCAAGGCGGTCGTCTCCTGCGAGCTTGCGCCGGGCGAATTCGTCCATGAGGCCGCCCTGGCCGAACGCTTCGCACTGGGCCGCGCCGGTATCCGCGTCGCGCTGACCGAGCTCACCGCGGCCTGCTTCGTCGACCGGCACGCCCGCCAGGGTTGGCAGATCGCACCCGTCGACGGCGCCCTGATCGCGAGCGTACTGGACGGCCGCCGCAGGCTGGAGCCGTCGCTGGCGACGCTGCAGCCGAGCGGGCAGACCCAGGCTGCASTGGCCGCGCTGCTTGGCGTGATGGACTCTGTCCGGGGCCGGACCGAGCCGGTGGCGCTTTCGACCGCGCGCTCCGCCGAACGGCAGCTGCGCAACCTGCTGGCCGCGGCGACCGGGACGCTTGCCCGCCGCTGGCTCGGCGACATCTGGGACCATGCCGATCGGATCGTGCGCATGCTCGACCTCGCCGGCCATCCGATTGCGCCGGCTGAGCTCGGCGATCTCGTGAGCGCACTTGCCGCTGGCGATGCCGAGGCGGCGAGCCTCGCCATCGCCGCGGAGCACCGGCGCTTCACCGAGGCACTCGCCCAGGGCCTGATGCTGGCGGCATCGCGGCCCGCGCCACCACCGGCCCGCTCGGCAAGGCGCTCGCGACGGACGACGACCATCACCACCGACCAGCCCCGCCCCCTCTCGAAGGAGCAGCAGCGATGACCCCTCTCTCACGGAATGCTCGTCTTGCTGCGCTGGCCGCAGCGCTCGCTTTCTCTGCCGCCCCCGCCCATGCATCGAAGGAGCGCTTCGTCGTCGACCTMGTCAACGAGCCGTCCTCGCTTGATCCGCAGGTGCAGTGGAACCCCGACAGCTACTATGTCTACCGCAACATCTTCGACAATCTCGTCACCCGCGACGACAAGGGCGAGATCGTCCCGCAGGTCGCGACGAGCTGGAAATACCTCTCCGACACCGAGATCGAATTCGAACTGCGCTCCGATATCCTCTTCCACGACGGTTCGAAGCTGACCGCCGAGGATGTCGCCTACAGCGTCAAGCGCATCACCGACCCGAAATTCGGCAGCCCGCAGCTCGGCCAGTTCGACAAGATCACCGATGCCGTCGCGCTCTCGCCGACCAAGGTGAAGCTCACCACCAACGGCGCCTATCCCGCCCTGCTGGCCCAGCTGGTCAAGCTCTCGATCGTGCCGAAGGCGGTTGTCGAGGCCGTCGGCAAGGATGCGTTCAACCTGAAGCCCATCGGCAGTGGCCCCTATAAATTCGAAGGCTGGCAGCGCGGCGTCCAGGTCTCGCTCACCCGCAACGATGCCTATTGGGGCGACAAGGGTCCGTTTCCGGCGGTGATCTTCCGCGCCGTGCCGGACGGAGCGACCCGGGTCGCCAATCTCCAGGCCGGCACCAGCGATCTCGGCGTGACGCTCGACAGCGATCAGGCGGCCCAGCTCAAGTCGTCGGCCAAGGCCAAGGCCCTGATCGGCCTGACCGAGCGCGTCGCCTATCTGCGCCTCAACACCACCAAGCCGCCGTTCGACAACGTCAAGCTGCGCGTGGCGGCGGCCCATGCCATCGACAAGGAAGGCATGGTCGACGGCCTGCTCGGTGGCTTCGACAAGCCCGTCTCGCAATTGCTGACGCCTGCGAGTTTTGGCTGGATCGAGGGCATGAGCGGCCCTGGCTTCGACCTCGCCAAGGCCAAGGCCCTAGTCGCGGAGGCCGGCCCGGCGGCAAAGGCCGAGATCGAGCTTGCGACCGCACCGGTCTTCGATCAGCGCATCGTCCAGRCGATCCAGCAGCAGCTCGTCGATGCCGGCTTCACCGTCAAGATCGCGATGACCGACATGGCGACCTATCTCAAGCGCTCGCAGGCCGGCCCCGAGGCCACCTCGACGCTGAGCTTCGGGCGCTGGTCCTGCGCCTGCCAGGATGCCGATGGCGTGCTCTTCCCGCTGGTCCACAAGAGCAGCGGCTGGTCGGCCTATCGCAACCCGAAGGCCGACAGCCTGCTCGAGGAGGCGCGCCAGACGCTCGACAAGGACAAGCGGCTTGCCGCCTACAAGCAGGTTCACGAGATCATCGCGACGGAAGCCCCGCTCGTGCCGCTCTATCAGGCGGCCGTGCTCTACGGCGCGACCAAGAACCTGCAGTTCAAGCCGACGCCGAATGAAAGCATGTTCCTGAACCGCATGAGCTGGGTGGACTGAGGCTTCGTGCAGGGCTTTCTTCTCAGGCGTGCCGGACAGGCGCTCGTCACCATCCTCGGGGTGGTGACGCTGATCTTCTTCGTCCAGCGCCTGACCGGCGATCCGACCTATCTGCTGGTGTCGGAGACCGCGACCAAGGCCGATGTCGAGGCGCTGCGCCATGCGCTCGGCTTCGACCGGCCGCTTCTGCTGCAATATCTCGACTTCCTGGCTGATCTCGCCCGTTTCGATCTCGGCCAGTCCGTGGTGCAGCGCGTGCCGGTGCTGACGATCATCGCCTCGCGCCTGCCCTACACGCTGATGCTGGCGGCGGGCGCGCTCGTCGTCGCCTGCGGCATCGGCGTGCCGATGGGCATCCTGCTCGCGGTGTTTCGCGACAGGCCGATCGCCAAGGCTGCTTCCGGCATCGTGCTGGCGGCCCAGAGCATGCCGACCTTCTGGAGCGGCATCCTGATGATCCTGGTCTTCTCGGTGCTGCTCGGCTGGCTGCCACCCTCCTCCACCGGCGATTTTTCGCATCTCATCATKCCCTCCTTCGCGCTCGGCCTGCTCAGCATGGCGACCTTTGCGCGGATCACCCGCTCGGCCCTGCTCGACGAGCTCTCGAAGGACTATGCCCGCACCGCCCGCTCGCGCGGGGTCCGCACCGGCCGGCTGCTGCTGCGCCATGTCGCCCGCAACGCCTCGATCCCGCTGATCACAGTCGCGGCGCTGGAAATCTCGAACCTGCTCGCCGGTGCGGTGATCGTCGAGACGGTGTTCGCCTGGCCCGGCATCGGCCAGGTGACTGTGCAGGCGATCCTGGCCCGCGATTTCATGATCGTGCAGGGCGTCGTGCTGATGGGGGCCTTCGTCACCGTGCTGCTCAACCTGCTCTCCGACGTGCTCTACAGCATCATCGATCCGCGCATCGTGCTGGACGGGGCGCGATGAGCGCGATCGCTGCCTCCAGCCCTGGCCCGCGCCGCCGCCTCGCGCTTGGCCGCTGGTGGCCGGTCGCGATCATCGCGCTCGTGGTGCTGGTCGCGATCCTGGCGCCCTGGCTCGCGCCCTATGACCCCAATGCCCAGAACCTCGCCGGCCGGCTGAAGCCACCAGGCACCGTCTCGCGCAGCTTCCATTACTGGCTGGGCAGTGACGAGCTCGGCCGCGACCTGCTCAGCCGGATCATCCATGGTTCGCGGGTCTCGCTGATCGTCGCCTTCGCCTCGGTCATCCTGTCGGGGACCGTCGGCACGGTCCTGGGCATGATTGCCGGCTATCGGCGCGGGTTCGTCGAGGTCGCGGTGATGCGCGTCGTCGATGTCTTCCTCTCGATCCCGGCCGTGCTGCTCGCGATCATCACCGTCGCGGTGCTGGGGCCGAGCCTCGTCAACGTCATCATGGTGCTCGCGCTGACGCGCTGGCCGCGATACGCCCGCGTGGCCTATAGCCAGACACTCACGGTCGCGACGATGCCCTATGTCCGGCTGGCCGCGCTGATGGGCGCCGGCGCCGGGCGCATCCTCTTCCGCCATATCCTGCCCAACATCATCGGCGCGGTCAGCGTCGTCGCGACGCTCGAATTCGGGCTGATGGTGCTGTTCGAGGCGGGCCTTTCCTTCCTGGGGCTCGGCGTGCAGCCGCCGACCGCGAGCTGGGGGGCGATGCTCTCGACCGGCCGCAACTATGTCGCGACCGCCTGGTGGGCTGCGACCCTCCCCGGGCTTTGCCTCTTTGTGCTCGTGCTGGCCGTCAATCTGACGGGCGATGCCGTGCGCGACCGCCTCGACCCCCGTTTCCGCTAGGGATCATGACCATGTTCGACGACATCAAGGGAAGACGCGCGCTCGTCACCGGCGCCTGCGGCGTGATCGGACGCTGGATCGCGGAAACGCTGCACGAGGCCGGCGCGGTGCTGGCGCTGACCGATGCGCGCGAAGACGAGCTTGCGGCCCTAGCGGCTTCGCTCGGGCTCGGCGGCGAGAGCTTCACCAAGGCGGCCGACCTGACCGACGAAGCCTCGATCAAGGCGCTTGCGGCCGAGATCGGTACGCGCTGGGGCGCGGTCGACATCCTCGTCAACAATGCCGGCATCTATCCCAGCGGCTTCCTGCTCGACACCTCGACGGAAGAGTTCGACCGGATCTTCTCGGTCAACCTGCGCGCACCCTTCATCCTGACCCGGGAGATCGCGACGCAGATGGTGCGCCAGGGCGTCAAGGGCTCGATCATCAACATCTCGTCGGGCGCCTCGCGCAAGATGCGGCGCACCGTCGTGCCCTATTGCACCTCCAAGACGGCGCTCGACCGGCTGACCAAGGGCTTTGGCGTCGAGCTCGCCGAATTCGGCATCCGCGTGAATGCGCTCGAGCCCGGCTTTGCCGCCGGCAGCAAGGTCAGCGACCTGACCGAGGCGCATATCCAGAGCACGATCTCCCAGATCCCGCTCGGCCGCCCCTCCTCGCGCGAGGATGTCGGCAATGGCCTGCTTTATCTCGCCAGCAGCGCCTCGGCCTATGTCACCGGCGCGACCCTGACGATCGACGGAGGCAACTCCATCGGCTCGCTCGCCGTCCATCAGGACAAGAAGAACCCGCTCTAGTGGAGGGCACGATGACAACCTCCCTTGCGCCTGCGCGCTTTCCCGTCTCGGATTACGAATGGCCGGCCGGCAAGAGCAGCGCCTTCTGCTTCAGCGTCGATGTCGATGCCGAGAGCCCCTATCTCTGGAACCTGTCCGAGGGCGCGCCCGCCACGCTCGGACAGATCGAGCAGCGGCTGTTCGGCCCGCGCATCGGCATCTGGCGCATCCTCGACCTGCTCGACCGCTACGGCATCAAGGCGACGATGTTCGTGCCGGGGCTGGTGGCGAAGAACCA
>NZ_JBFTRC010000086.1:0-22511 GCF_056399325.1 Allobosea sp. 01N443 | reverse complement strand
ATGCAGCGGGCCGAAGGTCCGAACTTTCCTGCCTGCTCGTTCCCGCCTGCTACTTGGCGAATTCGAGCGCCGGCGGCGTCAGGTTGATCTTGAACGGCGCAACCCGCAGGGCCTTCGCATCCAGATCGAAGCTGTTCAGATCGACCGCACGCAGGACCTGATCCTTGTAGCCCTTGATGTAGTATTTCTTGGCCCGCAGGTCGGCGACCGAGGTCCACTGGGTGTATTCGAGCTCACCGCCCTTCGCAGCCGAGTCGATGAAGCCGATCGGGATATCGAAATTGTTCATGATGTGCTCGACAAGGCGCACGGTCTGCGGACCATCGGCAAGCTGCTTCGCCGACGCGGCATAGCCGAGCGCACGAATGAAGCGCGAGGGCGGCGTCGGGTCGCCCGGGATGCCGAGCAAGCCGGAGCCCTGACCGAACGGCGCAAACGTCTTCCCACCGATCTTCAATGGGTCGGCCGAGACCGGCGACATCTTCACATAGTTTCGGATGTTGTTGAGGTGCCAGTCGAAGGGCGGCGAATTGGTCAGGACGCCCATCGGGTTGTCATAGACCTTCAGCTTCCCGTCGATCGGCTCGATGACGATCGAGGCGCCGGTCGCATCATGGATCGGAAAATGGAAGGGCAAGGTGAAGTTCACGATCGGCGCAGGCAGATCGATGATCGCAGTCTTGTCGAGCGCCGCCTTCACCTCGGCAACGGTCGAGAAATTCGACAGCACCCAGCTCAGGAACTCCCACGGTGCCAGCGCGGTGCGCCCATCGGCCTTCTCAGGCGGCGTATAGCTGGCGAAATCGGGGAAATAGAGCGCGCCACCGGCGAGCCCCTTCTCGTTCATGCCGTCCGAGACGAAGGGCTGGCCGAAGCTCATGACGCCGACAAAGGCATAACGCGCCGTCCATTTGATGCCGGGCACATTGCTCGGGCGCGTCCCGACGAACTCGTAGTTGCGCGGCACGACGACGACATCGGACTGGGTCTCGATCGCGTATTCCAGCGTGCGGCCATAGACCGGCGTTCCATCCGCCGCCATCAGAAGTATATTCGTGCAGGCCTGAACCGGCATCACCCCGGCCATCAGGCCGGCCATCAGGCCGGCCAGCGCGGCCGCGATGCCCCGTTTAACAAATCCCCAACCGCCCAGACGCATGCCACGTTTCTCCAAGGTAAGCGGCTGTCTTGTTAGGCGGGCGGGAGCCCAATAATCGTGAAGGGCTCCGGTCAACGCTCAACTTTTGAGCGAAAAGAACAAAGTCAGTAAACCTGCACTTAATGCCGACGCCCCCCGCCTGAATGGCGCCAGGGGGCGCCGGATCGCACAGGCTCAGAACAGGAATTCATCGACATCCGCTTCTGCAGGCACGGCGACCGGCGCACGCGCCCCGGTCACTACTCCGCAAGCCTCGAGCACGGCGGTATGGATCTGGCGTTCCGCCGCCATGGTGTAGTTCGGCCAGATTTCCTGCTCGATGAAATCCCCGACCCGCGCGCGCAGATGCGTCTCCGGCAGTTGTGCGCCGGCAGCGCGCAGCAGTTCATGCGCCGCCCCCGTGATGAGATCACGCATGGCTCCGGTGCTCGAGAAGGACAATCCGGCCTGCTCGATCACGGCGCCGAACCGTTCTCMCTCCCGCAGCAGCTCGTCCAGGCTCGCACCGAGCCGGTCGCCGCTATGGCGCATGGTTGCGAGCGAGCTGCGCATCGTCAGGTCGCGCGAGGCGAAATAGGCAGCGTCGAGCCTCCCCTCGCATTTGAGCACCGATGAGGCGGCCTGCATCTGCGTGAAGGCTGGAGTCAGCTTGCGCGAATCGGTCGACACTTGATCGGCCGCGAACTTCAACTCCTGCGCAATCACCACGAGACTGCGCCCACCGGTGCCGATACGAGCCGCGCGCAGCCCTGCATTCATGCCGATCAGGACGATATTCGCAGCGGTCGCAGCAAGCGCCTCGACCGTGCCCTGGCAGGTGTCGAGAACGCTCGCCACCGCTTCGGTGACGCGATCGACGCCCGCACGGGCGATGTCGCATCGGCCCAGCAGCACTGAGGCCTCGGCGAGGTCAGCCTCCAGCTCCACCAGGAAGGATGCGGCCCCGCCATTGCCGCCGCGATAGAGCGACCTGACGAGATCGATCAGCTGCGTGGTCTCGCGGTCGAGCAGGATCAGCGCGCTGTTGATCTCTTCGACATCGGGACCGAGCGCTCCTGACGCTGCTTCAAGCTGCGCCGACTGAAGCCGGAGCAGCACGTTGACACAGGCGGCGCGTGTCTCGCCGTCCTCGTCGCCGACCGCTCCCGGCGCCTCACCCAGGCGCAGCCCGGAAATGGCATGCTCCAGCCTCTGGCGCATACTGTCACCGGACTGGAGAGCGATGATGGCGCCTCCGGTCGCCAATGTGATGCGGCCCGAGATCGCGGCAGCCTCTTCCGTCAGCGCGACGCTGCGGCTCTGGCGCTCGATGACCTCCGCCAGCGTCTGGCCGAGCTTGCCCGCCAGGGCTGCCAGGGATCTGCCATAGCGTCCTTCGAATTCGCGCTGCGCCGTCAGTGCGGAATCAAGAAGGCTGCAGAGCTGCGCCTGGTCGCGCGCGCAGCGCTCGATCGTGCGTTGGGCCTGCGTAGTCAGCGTGCCGATCTCGCCGGCGAAGTCGCCGAAATCGCTCCCGACCATCGGAATGGAGATCGCCTCGATCCGCGCGCTGCGTGCGAGGATGGTGATGAGCCGCATATGCTCGAGCAGCCGTTCCAGGGCCTGAGAGGCGTTGTGGCTGTGAATCGACAGATCCTGAAGCGCGCTGGTTTCGGCGGAAAGGTCGTCGTTCAGCGTGCGCAGCTCGCCGGCGAGACGATGCAGCGCCGTACGGGCCTGTTCGATCTCGCTGCCTGCGAGTTCGCTCGACAAGGCCGCGAGCTGCTCGTTCAGTGCCTGGAACAGCGTCAGGCCCTCGCCAAGCTGCTGCCCGGCCGTGGCGAAGGTCACATCGATCGCGCGCGCATTCGCATCGAGCGACTGGATCAACCTCGGTAGTCCTTCGTTATTCCGGAACATTCTGCCCCCAACGCATTGCGATTCAGCCCTCAGGCGGTTTGGGCGATCTCGCCTGCCCCGCCGCGCCCGAGATGCGGCCAGGCCATGATTTCCTGCGGGACCCGCGCAAGGCCGACCACGCGCTGGGCTGCGCCAAGCTCGATGGCTTCCTTCGGCATGCCGAAGACGACGCAACTCTCCTCGTCCTGCGCGAGCGTGTGCGCGCCGGCCTTGCGCATTTCGAGCAGCCCGCGGGCACCGTCGTCGCCCATGCCGGTCATGATCAGGCCGAGTGCGTTGGCACCGGCATACTGGGCCGCCGAGCGGAACAGCACATCGACGGACGGGCGGTGACGCGAGACATGCGGGCCGTCCTTGATGGCGACGCGATACTGCGTGCCGGAGCGCTGCAGGAGCATGTGACGATTTCCCGGCGCAATCAGGACGCGGCCGGCGCGAAGCTCGTCGCCATCCTCGGCCTCCTTGACCTCGACCGCGCAAATGCCGTTCAGCCGCCGGGCAAAGGCGGCGGTGAACTTTTCGGGCATGTGCTGCACCACCGCAATGCCGGGGCATGTGACCGGCAGGGCGGTGAGAACCTCCCGCAGGGTCTCGGTCCCCCCGGTCGAAATCCCGATGCAGACGATGCGATCCGTCTCGCTACGGACACGTCCCGGGACCGGTGGCGGCATGATGACATCCGCAGTCAGCTTCTTCTCGACGGGCAGGCGGGCCTGCCTGGGGCKCAGCCGCGCCTGCGCGGCCGCCCTGACGGAGTGCCTGAGCCGGTYAGCCGTCTCGATCAGGGCGTTGCGCGTGTCGATACGCGGCTTTGGCAGCACGTCGACCGCGCCGGCTTCGAGCGCATCGAACAGCGCCCGCGATCCCGCCTCGGTCAAGGTCGAGCAGATKATCACCGGGATCGGCCGCTGCGCCATGATCTTGCGCAGGAAGGTGAGCCCGTCCATGCCCGGCATCTCGATGTCGAGGATCATGACATCGGGCAATTCGTTCTGCAGGCGGCGCACGGCGGCAAAGGCATCGGCCGCCGTTCCCATCACCTCGATGCCCGGATCGTCGTTCAGGATCGAACTGAGGACCTGGCGCACCGAGGCGGAATCGTCGACGATGAGCACGCGGATCGGTGGGCGGGTCATGCTGCTGACATCCTGGGCGCGGCGGGATCGGCCTGATAGACGGTCGGGACGACCTGCTGCAGTCCGGCAATGCCACTGCCCGCCATCGATTCGGAATGGCCAAGCATCAGGTAGCCGCCGGGGCGCAGATGCGACACGAGGCGTTCGATGACGGCCCTCTGAGTCGGCCCGTCGAAATAGATCAGCACGTTGCGGCAGAAAATGACGTCGACGTCCCGGTCGAATGGATAGCTCTCATCCATCAGGTTCAGGCGCTCGAAATGGACCTTTCGGCGCAGCTCCGGCGTGACCCTGACGACGTCCTGCCGCGGATCCTTCGATCTCATGAGATAGCGCTGCTGCAGGGCCAGCGGCACCGGAGCGACGAAGGGGCGCGGATAGATGGCCGCTCTCGCCTCGCGCAGGACCTCCGTCGAGATGTCGGTACCCAGGATCGAGAAGCGGATCGGTCTGGCGGCATTCACCAGGTCCTGCAGCACCATCGCAACCGTATAGGCTTCCGCCCCTGTCGAGCAGGCAGCKCTCCAGACCTTCAGGCCAGCCGGAAGCGAGCCATGCCGCCGCAGCAGCTGCGGCACGGCGACATTGCRCAAAAACTCGAAATGGCTCGGCTCGCGAAAGAAATCGGTCTTGTTGGTGGTCACGCAATCGATCAGGTGAACAAGCTCGTCGTCGAGTCCGCCGCGCTCGAACAGATGGGCGCCGTAGCCGGACACCCCCGCCAGGCCAAGCGCGCGGGCGCGCTTGCGCAGCCTCCCCTCGACCATGGTGCGCTTCGTCGGCGGCAACTTGATGCCAACGCGGCTCTCGATGATCGCGGCGATGGCCGAGAAATGCTTGTCAGCCAGATAGTCCGAGGAATGCGACATCGTTGGCCCCATCGGTCTCAGGCTGCCTTACCGGCGGCGAGATCGGTCAGGGGGAGGCCGTCGGCTTCCATCAGGCGCTCGAGATCGAAGACGACGATGAAGGCTTCACCCTTGCGCCCGATCCCGGCGATGTAGTTCGACTGCCAGCGACCGCCGACATCGGGAGCGGCTTCGGTCTGGTCGGCGTCGAGACCCGTGACCTCGAAGACCCGATCGGCGACGAAGCCGACGCCCAGCGTCCGGCCCTTGACCGGCACATCCAGAATGATGATGCGCGTCGCGTCGGTCGGCTCCGTGCGCGGCAGCCCGAGCTTGGTCCGCAGATCGACGATCGGGTAGCCGGCGCCGCGGACATCGATCATGCCGAGCAGGAAGGCCGGCGCATGTGGCAGCTTCGATATCGGGCGCATGTCGAGAATCTCGCGGACATTGCGGATATCGATACCGAAGAGCTCCTGATCGATGCCAAGGGTCAGGTATTGGGCGGTGTCGGCCATGGAAGACTCGCGATGCGGCTAGGGAACCAGGCGGATTGGAGGGCAGCAGGACCGGCCCCGCCTCCTGGGCGGGGCCGGTATCCGCTCAGGCGCGGTGGAACGCGGCGTCGTGCTGATCCTCGCCGCCATCTATGTCAAAGGCGAAGCCGCCATTGACGACCTTCTTGGCCGGGCGCAACCCGGAGACAGGCGCCTTCTTCGGYTGGATCGCCGTCGCCATGGCCGTGGCCTTGCCGCGCAGCTGGGTGACCGCCCTGTCGACACCAACCGGGCGCTGACTGTTCTTGCGCGTGCTGCCTTCATCGAGCCGGAAGAAGGCGATCGTGGCCTGCAGCGTCTCGGCCTGAGCCGAGAGCTCCTCGGAGGTCGCGGAGACCTGTTCGGAGGCGGCTGCGTTCTGCTGCGTCACCTTGTCGAGCTGCTGGATCGCCTGATTGATCTGGGCAGCGCCGACATCCTGCTCGCGGCTGGCGGAGGTGATCTCCTCGACCAGCTCGGCGGTCTTCTTGATATCAGGCACCAGCCTGGCCAGCATGGAGCCGGCTTCCTGCGCGACCTTGACCGTATCGGCCGACAGCGTCCCGATTTCCGCCGCAGCCGCCTGGCTGCGCTCGGCGAGCTTGCGCACTTCCGAGGCGACCACCGCGAAGCCCTTGCCATGCTCGCCGGCACGGGCTGCCTCGACCGCCGCGTTCAGCGCCAGCAGATCGGTCTGACGGGCGATCTCCTGGACGATGTTGATCTTGGCGGCAATGGTCTGCATCGCGTCGACCGCCTTGCCGACGGCAACGCCGCTCGCTTCGGCATCCTTCGCCGACTGCGAGGCCATCTTCTCCGTCTGGCTGGCATTCTCGGCGTTCTGCTTCACATTGGCCGCCATCTCCTCCATCGATGAGGAGGCTTCCTCGGTCGAAGAGGCCTGCTCGGTCGAGCCTTGCGAGAGCTGTTCGGCGCTGGCCGACAGTTCCTGGCTGCCCGAAGACATGTTCTCGGCAGCACTCGTCACCTGCCCGACGACATCACGCAGCTTCTCGACCATGTTCTCGAGAGCGATGCCGAGCGTGTCCTTCTCCGACAGCCTCTTGGCCTCGACCGTGAGGTCACCATTGGAGATCGCGTTGGCGACAGCGGCCGTGTCGTTGAGATTTGCCGTCATCGTGTTCAGCGCGGTGACGAGATCGCCGATCTCATCCTTGCTCTTCACCGAGATCGACTGTCCGAGGTCGCCGATCGCAACCGCATTGGCGAGACCGACCGCGCTCGACAGGCCGCGGCTGATCGCAAGGGCGATCCAGGTGGCGGCGATGATGGCGATCAGCAGCGAGCCCAGAATGATGCCGATGAGCAGCGTCTTGGCGAAGGCCGCCTGTTCGCTTGCTTCCTTGGCCGCCGCCGCGGCGGACTGCTTGATGAAGTCGGTATACTCATCGAGCCCCGCCATCATCTCGGTGACGGCTTCGCTGCCTTCGCCCATCGAGATCGTGCTGGCCTTGATGTTTCCCGCCTCGCCCGCGACGGCTGCGATCCGAAGCGCCGAATCGATACCCTTGTCGAAGGCGGCAAGCATGTTTGCCGGCGACACTCCCTGCTCCGCGATGGGGGCCGCAGTCTTGGCGAGCGCAGCGCGAACGTCGCGAGCCTGCACTTCGGCAGATTTTTGCAGCTTCTCGACATCGGCAACGGTCGTCGCGCCGAACAGCTGCCCGATCGACCGCGTCAAGCGCAGCCATTCCAGCCGCACCGACTGGAAATCGAGAGCCAGCCGCAGCGCCTCGGGCGAAGCGGACGGTTTGGCGAGCTCGCTCAGGAGCGCCGTCGAGGCGACCGTCACGCCCTGGATGAGCGGCGTCATCTCGCTGATCCAGAGTTCCGCAGCACGATTGTTCGAGTTCAGCTTGGCGTTGCGGATGACCTCGTCCTGCGCCGCGAAGAAGCGATTGATCTTCGGCGTCAGAGCCTCCCAGCGGCGCTTGCCGTCGTCGCTGGCCTGAGCCTGGATCCGCTCCTTCAGCTTCACGGCGTCGAGGCGGTTCTGGACGGCACTCGCCGCATGAGCGAGCGTTTCCTTGTCGGTTGCCGCCATGACGGCATTCTTTTCCGAGCGAACCGACCTGTTCATCATGCTGCGAACGTCGCTGATCTGGTCCAGCCGGTTGGTCCAATTGATCAGCACGTCCTGCGTCTCGGACATGTCGGACAGCCTCTGATAGGAAAGTCCGCCTGCCACCATGGACAGGGCAATGACCATGCCGAAGGCACCGGCCAGTTTAGTCTTGATCGTCAATCTCATAGTCAGTCCCCGATAAGCAACGTGAAGGGTGTCTTGCGCTGGATGGGTAGCGCTTCAGCTCAGAATTTTCTCGAGATCGGGAACGATGACGAATTCGTCGTTCCATTTGGTGATGAACCGGATGAATTCCGGCCGCCAGTGCATTCCCAGACGCGGTGTCTGCTGGATCTGGGCGGTTGAAATCTCCGTGACCTCGTAGACCTTGTCGGCCATGATCCCGAGCGCAACGGGATCACCGTCGATCTCGATCTCCACGACAACGATGCGGGTGTCGGCGGTGTCGGTTCGTCGCGCCATGCCGAAGCGCAGGCGCAGATCCGCCAAGGGGATGACATTGCCGCGCACATTGATGAGAGCCGGCAGAAAGGCGCGCGCGCCCGCAACCCGGGTGACGGGAACCGGGTCGATGATCTCGCGTACCATGTCGGCCTCGATCGCGAAGATCTCGCTGCCGAGCCCGATCATCAGGACCTGAAGCCGCGTCTCCGCTGCCGTGTGAGGGCCGTGGCCGGCGCCGCCTTGCGTCTGAATCTGCATCACGCCGCCTCCGGTGTCTTTTCGGTCTCGGCGCGGCTCTGGCCGAGCGAAACAAGTTGGGCGACGTCGAGAATGAGGGCAGCGGAACCATCGCCAAGGATGGTGGCGCCCGAGAACATCGTGACATCGGAGTGAAGCTTGGACAGCGACTTGATCACCGTCTGGTGGCTGCCGATGATCTGGTCGACGACCAGGCCGACGCGCGTATCCCCCATCGTGGTGATGATGACCTTCTGATGCGGGTCGGCCTCGCCGTCGGCCTCGAAGAGATCGCGCAGCCGCAGGAAGGGCACCAGGTCGCCGCGCACGTTCAGGAAGTTGCGTCCGCGCGCCCGAGCGTCCTCGGCCGCGGTCAGTTCGACGCATTCCTCCACCGCCGAGAGCGGAATGATGTAGCGCCCCTCGCCGACGCGGATCAGCAGGCCCTCGATGATGGCGAGCGTCAGCGGCAGCCGCAGCGTCACCGTGCTGCCATAGCCAGGCACGGTGGCGAGATCGATCGTGCCCCGCATGGCCTCGATCGTGCGTTTGACCACATCCATGCCGACGCCGCGCCCCGACAGCGCGGAGATCGTCCGGGCAGTGGAGAAGCCGGGATGGAACAGGAACTGATGGATCTCGTGTTCGCTCAGGGGCGTCCCGGCCGCGATCAATCCCTGTTCTTCGGCCTTGGCGCGGATGCGGGCCGCGTCGAGCCCGGCGCCGTCATCCTGCACCGTGACGAGCACCTGCGCCCCGACATAGCGCGCGGCGAGTTCGATCCGCCCCGTCGGCGACTTGGTGGTGCCGGCGCGAGCCGCAGGCGCTTCGATGCCGTGGTCGATCGCGTTGCGGATGAGGTGGACCAAGGGATCGGCAAGACGCTCGATCATGGTCTTGTCGAGCTCGGTATCCTCGCCGACCGTCACGAAATCGACGGGCTTGCCGAGATCGCGCGAGAGGTCGTGGACAAGGCGACGGAAGCGGCCGAAGAGCGAGCCCATCGGCACCATGCGCACCCCCATGGTCGAATCGCGCAAGCCGGACGCCAGGCGCTCGATTTCCTCGGCTATCGATTTGATCGCGAGATCCGTTCCGGAATGCGCGAGCTGGCTGAGCCGCGCCTGCGCAATGACGAGTTCGCCCACGCGATCCATCAACTCGTCCAGGCGCTCGGCCTGGACGCGGACGGTCGAGGTCTTGTCCTCACCGCGACGGGCGCCCTCGCTCCGCTCGCCAGTGGCACGCTCCGTCAGGGCGGGCTGCAACTCTTTCGCAACGGCAGGGACAGCGGGCGCCGCCGCAGCCACTGCGTCGATCTCCGCGCTCGCGGGACGCTTCGCATCCGCCGATCCCGCCAAGCCGAGCGGCGTGATCGCAAGCTTCATCTCATCGCGGACGAACATGAAGACATCCTCGATGTCCTCGCGCGTACAGCCCCCCTCAAGCTCGACCGTCCATGCGATCATGCATGTCTCCGGATCGAGCGCTCCGAGTTCCGGCACGCCGTCGAGATGCGCACTCATCCTGCATGAGCCAAGCGCGCGGAGGTCGTCGAGCAGGACCATCGGATTGGTCCCGTTGCGCAGGATATCCGGCTCGAAGGCGATTTCGATCAGCCAGCCTGCGCCGTCTGCGGCGGCCACCGCGGGAGGCTCGTCGAGGGCAGCACCGATGGGCGACGCCGTGCCTCCCCTCGCGCCCGTGGCGATCAKGGCCTGGAGCTCTTCGACGATCGCCTCACCAATGATCGGATCGGTCGAGTCGGGATCGTCGATCAGCGCGCGAATATAGTCCTTGGCGGCCAGGGAGACAGTGATGATGTCGCGCTCCGCCGAGATCTTGCCCTTGCGGATCAGGTCGAAGGCGGTTTCGAAATCATGGGTGAAGGCCGCGACCCGGTCGAAGCCGAACATCGCCCCCGAGCCCTTGATAGTGTGCAGCGCCCGGAACGCCGCGTCGATCAGATCGCTATCCTGGGGCGTCTGACCGAGATCGAGCAGCGCCGCCTCCAGACTGTCCAGCAGGTCGCTGGCCTCCTGCCGGAATGTTTCGGTCGGATCGAGCTCCATCATGTCCGCACCAGCTTGGCGACAACCGCAAGCAGTTGCTCCGGCTTGAAGGGCTTGGTGATCCAGCCGGTCGCGCCCGCGGCCTTCGCCTGCTGCTTGACCCCGTCATCGGACTCGGTCGTGAGGAAGACGATCGGCACCCCCGTAAAGGACGGGAGCGCACGCAGGCCCCGGATCATCTCCAGGCCGTTCATCACCGGCATGTTCAGGTCGGTGATGACGAGGTCGAAACGCTCTGCCTTCGCCTTGGCCAAGCCCTCGGAACCATCACCCGCCTCCACGACCTTATGGCCGGAGGGAGCGAGCACAAGCTTGATCATCTGCCGCACGCTCGGAGAATCGTCGACAGTCAGAATTGCCGCCATGCCACTCAAGCCCTGTTGATGAGAATGCAGTCACCGAACTGCGCGGGCGAGATGCCTGCCCGCACCAGCGCAGCGTTCAAGATGTCCGAAGGAGCCTGCAGCCAGATGCGCTTGCCCGCCGCTCGTGCGGTCCGGCCAGCCGAAATCAGAAGCTGCAATCCGGCGAGATCGATCACGGCAAGGGCCGAACAATCGATTTCGACCTCAGCCTCGGCCTGAACAGCAGAGGTCATCTGATCAAACAGATGACCTACCATTCGTAGCGAGCAATCTGCTGGAAGCATTAACGTCAGCACGAATTGAACCTTCTATATCTTGACCTTCGTTCCTTATGACCAACAAGATTCAATCTCCGACCGCGCACGAAATTCTGCCGAATTACAGCAGGATTACATACAAACAATCGAGATAGTTTAGGTCTGAAACGTTTGATAGGGCCAATCTTTACCTTCAATTCTGATCGATATATTAACCGCGAATCAGATATTGCGCTGTTTGTCAGGCAGTTGCGCCCGGCGAATCCAGTTTGCGCAATCTGTCCTCTCGCTTCGCCTACTGTAAAAAATCGTCGGCGGATTCAGGCAATCCGGTCGGCCTAGGGGCTTTCAGATGGGTCGACACCTGCGATGTCGGAAGCTGCCATGCAGCCAAGGGCTCGCCAGTACGCTTGCTTCCGCCGGCGATCTGTGCCGCGAGCCGAGGTCGAGAACGGTGTGATGACGCGCGCCCATCACCGCTCGACAGCGCGGCGCCAGACGCTGCTTCATTTCGTCACCCATGACCCTCACGAAGCCATGGACCACTTTGCAGCATGCGGAGTGAGCCTCTCGATCTCGCCGCAGAATGAGTCCTCTGGACGAATTGAGATCAATGCACTGAATCAAGCGTCGGACGGGATTGTCCTTACCCGTACGAGTTTCGAGAATGCCGTCGAAATCCAGCCACGGCAAAGTCCATGGGGATATCAGCTGCTGGTGGCGCTCAAGGGTTCGACGAGCATCGAGCTCGGAGATCGCGTCATTCGCTGCGAAAAGCAGCAGGCCGCGATCTTCGATGTGGGCGAGACCAAGGCGCTGCATCGTTCAGCCCATTCGGAAAACTATTCCGTTCTCATCGACAGAAACCTGCTGACCAACCGTCTGTTCGAACTGACCGGGGCGCCGGTCATGCGCAAGCTCAGCTTCGAGCCTGAGCTTGATCTGGAGCAGCCCTCAGTCGACGCCCTGCGTCGCTTCCTCGTGGGGCTCGACCTTTCGATGCTGGTCCGGTTGCTGCAGGATGCTCCACATGGCGCGAGGCGCCTGAGCGCCTTGCTGGCAGACCTCATCCTGGAGGTGTTGCCCCATAATCACGCCAAGGCGCTGGAACGGGGCTCGCATGTCATCGCCCCAAAGCACGTCAAGCGGACCATCGAATTCATCCGGGAGAATGCCCGCAGGCCGATCACCCCCGAGCAGCTTGCGGCGGTCGCCGGCGTCAGCCTGCGGGCCCTGCAATACGGCTTTCAGAAGTTCCTGGGGATGTCGATCTCCGAGTACGAGCGCTCGGTGCGGCTAGAGGCCGTCAAACGCGAGATCGAGGGCCATTCCGGCGAACGCGTCGGCGAGATTGCGCGGCGTTGGCGCTTCTCCAATTTCACGCGCTTCAATACGCAGTTCGAAGCAGCCTTTGGCCTAAGCGCGGTGGCACTGCGCACCCAGCTCAGCCAGCTGCCGCAACCGAAGGGAGCCGTGAAGCCCTAGATGCCGAAGCGACGAAGGGGGCTCGCCGGGGATCTCCGGGACAGGAATTCGAGCTTAGCGACTTCAACCGTCAAACAGGCGGCTCAGGCGCCACGCTCCAGCTCCGCCGCCGCAAAGGCGACATGGTAGAGGACGCGCGTCGGGACGATATCCTCGCGCGAACCACCGTCAGGACCGAGGCGGTTCGCCCAGAGCAGTGCGCCGTTGCCGAAGAAGAGCTCCCGGATCTCCGTGAAGTGACGTTCCGCGCGCTTCGCCGCGTCGCCGTCGCCGAAATGCCGCGCCCGCGCGATCTCGGCTTTCACATACTCGGTCTGCGGCCACAGCAGACGATCGAGAGACAGAGGATCGCCTGCTGCGCTCATCGCCTCGATGACCCCCACCCGGCCATCCGCGAAGCCCCGAACGCCATGCTGCATTGCCGAGGCGTAGAGCCGCTCGATGGGGGCAAGCACCCGATCATCGGCAGAGAGAGCATGGTATTCGAGCAGGAGCCAGACCCATTCGAAATGGTGACCCGGCTCGCGCCAGTCGCCCTTTTCCCCCGGGCAGGGCGCCAGGTCCTCGGTCATGAACTCGATCAGCGAACCGGTACGCACGTCGAAGAAATGCGCCAGGAAGAGATCGACGATGCCCCGCGCCCGCAGAAGCCACTCGGCTTCGCCGGTGACCCGGCATGCGGCAAGCAGCGCCTCGAGCAGGTGCATATGCGGGTTCTGGCGACGAGGGCCAGCGGAGGGCTCGAGGCTCTCGCGATAGCCGCCGGCCGGATGAGCCATCCGATCGTCGAGAAAGGCGATGGTCTCGCGCAGAACGGAACGATAGCCGGCATCGCCGGTCACGTGCTCCATCCAGGCAGAGGCGAAGGCCACGAAGGCATGATCGTAGAAGTCGCGGGTCGCCCCTTCGGGCCCGGTGCTCTGCCTGAAGCCGCCATCCGCCGAGCGCAACGCGTCGACGATCACGGCGAAGGCATCCTTCGCGGCCTTCAGCGCCCAGTCGCCCGGCACACCGAGCTTGTGTGCCACTGCAAAGCTGTAGGCAAGGCGAGCCTGGACCAGCAGCATCCGCGGCTGCCCGATCAAAGGCTCGCCGGATCCAGACAGCCCGCTCACGAAACCGCCGATGGGATGACGGGCAACCCGCGCCCAGCCTGGAAGCAGTTCCTCGGTCAGCCAGCGTCCGGCGCGGCCTCTGCGAGAAGCGAAATCAGGCATTCCGGCTGCCGCAGGATTCATCGTCACGTCTTCAAGCCACGCCATGTGTCGCCAGCAGATGCCGCATCCGTGCGACAGCCTTCTCGGGATCTATCAGGATGCCGGCCTGATCGGCCAGCCTGAAGACCCGCGAGAGATGCAGAATCGAGCGCGTGCTCTCCTGCCCGCCCAGCATTGTGAAATGGTCCTGATGACCGTTGAGCCAGGCGATGAAGACCACACCCGTCTTGTAGAAGCGTGTCGGGGCCGTGAAGATTTCGCGGCTGAGCGGAACGGTCGCCGCCAGTGTCCTGCGAAAGCGCTCCTGCTCGCCGCGCGCAAGATCGCCCAGCGCCGCGTTCACAGCCGGCGCAATCGGGTTGAAGATGCCAAGCAGCGCATCGGAGTGCCCGTGCTCGTCTCCCTCGATCAGCTCGGCGTAGTTGAAGTCGTCCCCGGTGAACATGCGCACTCCGGCCGGCAGGCGGCGGCGCATCAAGATTTCCTTGTCCTTGTCGAGCAGGGAGATCTTGATGCCGGCAACCTTGTCGGAATGGGCAGCGATGATGTCGAGCACCGTAGCCATGGTGGTCTCGAATTCGGCCCCGCCCCAGTAGCCTGCCAGGGCGGGATCGAACATGTCGCCGAGCCAGTGCAGGACGACCGGCTCGCGCACCTGCGACAGGATGCGCCCATAGACGCGGGCATAATCGGCCGGCCCGCGTGCCGCGGCGGCCAGCGCGCGCGACGCCATCAGGATGATGCGCCCACCGAGCGCTTCGACGGCCTCGCACTGGGTCTCATAGGCCCGCAGCACGTCATCGACCGTGACGCCCGGCCCCGGCTCCAGGTGGTCGGTTCCGACGCCCGAAGCGATCAGCGCCCCCGGGAAATCCCGGCTCGCCTCGACGCTGCGGCGGACGAGCTCCAGCGCCGAAGGCCAGCCAAGTCCCATACCGCGCTGCGCGGTATCCATCGCTTCGGCGACACCAAGACCCAGCGACCAGAGATGCCGGCGGAAGGCGATGGTGCGCTCCCAATCGATCGCTGCATCGAGCCAGGGATCGTGCTCGGCCGATGCATCCACCACGACATGGGGCGCAGCATAGGCCACGCGTGTGAACGGGCCCTCGTGCCGCTCGAAGGCGCGCGCCGGCGACAGGCTGAAGGTTTCGCTGCGCCCAGGCGCGACGGGTAGGACAAGGTTCGGCATTGAAGACCTCGGCGCTGTCACAAGCGGTGGAGATGGAGCCCGCCATCGACATGGAAGGCGTCGCCCGTGCTGAAGGGGAGTGCGCCGGTAGCAAGGGAGGCGACGGTGCGAGCGACATCCTCGACCTCGCCCCAGCGGGCAACCGGGGTCAGGCCGTCGGCGATCATCGCGTCATAGCGCGCGGAGACGGGCGCGGTCATTGGCGTATGAATCACGCCGGGCCGGATCTCGTGGCACATGATGCCATGTTCGGCGAGCCGCAAGGCAAAGAGCTTGACCATCATCGAGGCGCCCGCCTTGGAGATGCAGTATGCGCCGCGCTCGGGTGACGCCAGAATCGCGCTCGCGGAGGTGACAGTGATGATGCTGCGCGCGGTGCCAGGCGATGCGGCCTCGCCTGCCATGCGCCGGGCGATCGCCTGCGTCAGCAGGAACGTGCCGCGCAGGTTGATCCCCATCACATGATCGAACTCGTCAGCGCCACCTTCGAGAAGGTCGCCGCGCTGGCGCATCGGCACGCCGGCATTGTTGACATGGCAATGCAGCGGGCCAAGCGCGCCGGCCATGCTGTCGCCGATCCGCGCAGCGTCTGCTCCGATATCACCGGCGACCAGCGCATGGCTGCGACCGCACGCGACCACAGCCGCCGCGGTCTCTGCCAATGCCTCTTCGCTGAGATCGTTCAGGACGAGATCGAAGCCGGCCCTGGCCAGCGCGATCGCGATGGCCTGACCGATGCCGCGGCCTGCTCCCGTGACGCTGGCGATGGCCATGTCTCAGAGCCCCTGCCAGTTCGGAGCCCGCTTCTCGCGGAATGATGCCAGCCCCTCGCGCGCATCCTGCGTCGCCGACGCAATCGCTCCGCCCAGCGCCTCGAGCGCGCGTGACGGCGCATCGTTCTCATGCACCGAGAGCGCCAGCTTCGCAGCCGCGACCGCGACCGGTGCGCGTCCCGCGATCAGGTCCGCCAGGCGCGAAGCCTCGGCGCGTGCCCCTTCGCCTTCGAAGACACCGTTGACGAGCCCCCAGCCTTCCGCCCGCGCCGCATCGATCCGCTCACCGGAGAAGATCATCTGCTTGGCGCGAGGCAGCCCGACCGCGCGCGGCAGGCGCCCGGTTCCGCCCCAGCCCGGCAGTGTCCCGATCGAAACCTCAGGCATCGCGAACATCGCCTGATGCGACGCAATCCTGATATCGCAGCACAGCGCGAGTTCGAGGCCGCCACCAAAGCAGGCGCCCTCGACGACCGCGAGCGTCGGAACGCGCAACGCAGCGAGACGGCCAAACGCGGAATGACCGGGCACGATCCAGCGCTGCCACATCTCGATCGGCGTCAGGCCCGACCACGCATTGATATCGGCCCCCGCGCAGAAGGCCTTGCCCTCTGCCAGCAGCACGGCACAGCGAATGGCCGGGTCGGCCTCGATGGCGTCGCAGGCACGGATCAGTCCGTCGAGCATCGCCGGCGTCAAGGCATTGAGCTTGGCCGCGCGCCGCAAGGTGATGCTGGCGACAGGTCCCCGGACGTCGAATGAAAGCTCTTCGCTCATGGCCTGACTCCAAGGACGAGACCCATCGGGGCCGGATCGAACAGGCGAGGATCCATCGGCCTGAGATCGGCGGCGACCCTAAGCGGAATATCCGCCTGCTCCAGAACGTCGCGCTTCAGGTCGATGCCGTTGGCGATCTCGATCACCTCCGGCCCCTCATCGGTGAGGCGCAAAACGCAGCGCTCGGTGACATAGAGTACGTCCGTGCCAACGCTTCGGCTGCGGCGGCCGCTGAAGGTGACATGCTCGGCCTCCGGCACGAACTTCCTGAGCTTGCCTTCGCGCTTGATGGTCAAACCGCCATCGGCAATCGCAACATCGAGCCCACCCGTGGTGAAGGTTCCGCTGAAGACAACGCGCTTGGCGTGAGCCGTGATGTCGACGAACCCACCGGCGCCAGCCGTCAGATAGGGCCTCGAGCCCAGCCGCGAGACATTGACGTCGCCCGCGGCGGAAATCTGGAGGAAGGAGAGCAGCGCGCAGTCGAAGCCGCCCCCCTGGAAATAGGTGAACTGCTGGGGTGAAGGCAGGATGGCGTCGGCATTGGCCGCGCATCCGAAGGCAAAGCCTGTCAACGGCATGCCGCCGACCGCACCCTGCTCGATAGCCCAGGTGACGCTGCCGGCCTGCCCTTCGGCGAGCAGCACGCGTGGAACCACGGCCGAGACGCCGAAGCCGAGATTCACCGCCCAGCCAGAACGCAGCACCATCGCCGCGCGCCGGGCGATCACGGTCTCGATGCCGAACTCCGGCAGTTCGAAAGCCGAAGCCGGCACGCGGATCTCGCCGCTGATCGCGGGGTCATAGTCGATTCCGGTGGTCTGACGCTGGTCGGGGTCGACCACGACGTGGTCGACAAGATGTCCCGGCACCACAACCTGGCGCGTCGGCAGCGAACCGGTTGCGACGACACGCTTCACCTGGGCGATGACGATGCCGCCATGGTTGCGGACAGCCATGGCCTGGTCGAGCGCGCCGAGCGGTGCGCCCTCATGTTCCATGCTGATATTGCCGCGCTCATCGGCCGTCGTGCCGCGAATGATCGCGACCTTCGGTACGATATTGGGGAAGTGCAGCCACTCCTCGCCGCCGAACGCGACGACGCTTACCACCGGGGGACGGGCGCGTGCCGCGTCGTTCATGGCGCAGCCATGGCGCCGCGGGTCGACGAAGGTGTCGAGCCCGACCTTGGTGAGGACGCCGGCTCGTCTTGCCGCGACATCGCGGTGCATGTCGAAGAGAATCCCGGATGGAACGTTCCAGGCCGCAATCTCATTGCTGCCGATCATCGACCAGATCCGCGGGGACGGAAGCGAGGACGGGCCGGACGGATAGGAGCCGGCCAGGATCGCGCTGAGCAGGCCTGGCTGGGCGAGATGGTCGATGCCGTCGATGCCGTACATGTCGCCGGCGGCGATCGGGTGCAGCGTCGTCAGATTGCGCGGATGCCCCTCCGCCTTGAAGCGTTCGCCGATCGCCTTGAGCACGGCGTCGGGACAGTTCAACCCGGACGAGGACGAGACGGTGACGACGGCGTCGTCGGGGATCAGGCGGGCCGCGGCCTGCGCGGTGATGACAGATTTAGACATGGCGATGTCCAGGGAGGAAGGGGGCGCCCGTCGTGTTCCGGACGATGAGGTGAGCGGGTTGAAGGCAGGTCTTCGGCGGCGCGTTCGGATCGTCGAGGCGCTCGAGCACGAGTTCGGCCGCCTTGCGTCCAAGGTTGCGGGGCTCGATCGCAACCGTGGTCAGGGCTGGCGTCCGCAAGGCCGCCTCCATGATGTCGTCGAAGCCGGTGATCGAGAGCTCGCGGCCCGGTGTCATGCCGCGCTGCGCCAGCGCCAGCGTCGCACCGATCGCCACGAGATCGTTGAAGCAGACGAGCGCCGTGGGCTGCGGACCAAGCGCCAGGGCGATCTCCGCAGCAGCCACGCCGCCTGCCAGCGTCGGCGGACAGGCGATGGAGATCGGCGGCGGCAGACCCGCCTCGTCGGTCGCCTGCTTCAGGCCGGCGAAACGTTCGCGCTGGACCGAGGTTTCGTCATTATGCCCGGCGAAGGCGATGTGCCTGTGACCGAGCCCCAGCAGATGGCGACCAATGGCCTGCGTACCTGCCGCGTTCTGAGCGCCGGAATAATCCGAGACCAATCCCTCGACATGGCGCAACGCCTGGACCAGCGGCAGGTCGGACGGAATCTGGGCTCTCAATTCCGACGCATCGCTGCCGGTCGACGGGCAGAGGATCAGCCCGTCGAGCCGATGTTCGCGCATCCGGGTCAGGATTCGTGACTGCCGTCCGCAATCCTCGCGCGTGTCGGCGATCAGAACGAGCGCGCCCTCCGCCTCCAGGCTCTCGGACACGCCGGCGGCGAGCTCCGAATAGAAGGGGTTGGCAAGATCGAAGACGATCAACCCGATCGTGCCCGAACGAGCGCCCCGCATCGCGGCAGCGGCACGATCATAGATATAGCCCAGCTGGGACGCGGCGCGCTGAACCCGCTCGCGCGCCTCGGCCGAAACCGGGGCGCCGCGCAGCGCCAGCGAAGCGGTCGACTTCGACACGCCCGCCTGTTCCGCGACTTCGATCAGCGTGGGCCGGGACATCGCTAGAGAACGGCTCCGAGGAATTGCTGCAGTTCAGGAGTCTTCGGCGCACCGAAGAACTCCTCGGGTGGCCCCTGCTCGTGAATGCGTCCCTGGTGGAAATAGACCACCCGGCTCGCCGCCTTCCTCGCAAAAGCCATTTCGTGTGTGACAAGCAGCATGGTCATGCCGGACCGCGACAGGCCCTCCATGACCTTGAGCACCTAGCCCGTCAGTTCCGGATCGAGCGCCGATGTGACCTCGTCGAAGAGCATCACCTTCGGACGCATGGCCAGGCTGCGCGCGATCGCGACACGCTGCTGCTGCCCGCCTGAGAGCTGCTCCGGGAAGGCGTCGTATTTCTCGGCCAGCCCGACCTCGGCGAGCACGGAACGGGCGATATCCGAAGCCTCGGCCTTGCCGATCTTCTTCACCAGCCTGGGCGCCAGCTCGATGTTCTTACCGACCGTCAGATGCGGAAAGAGATTGTAAGACTGGAACACCATGCCGACATCCTGGCGCAGCGCACGCAGGGCCTCCTCACCCGGAGCAAGCGCGTGACCGGCAACGATGATCTGCCCGGAATCAGGCGTCTCCAAGCCGTTCAGACAACGCAGGAAGGTGCTCTTGCCCGAGCCGCTGCGGCCGATCACCGCGATCAGCTCCCCTTCGGAAACACTCAGCGAGACACCGTCGAGGACGGTGAGCGATCCGAACGACTTGCGAACGTCCTCAGCTACGACGACCGGCATGGAGCCTCCTCTCGAGCCGCTGGCTCATCACGCTCAGCGGCCAGCACATGGCGAAGTAAAGAAGTGCGACAGAGCCGAAGACCCAGAAGGGCTGGAATGTCACGTTGTTCATGAGGGTGCCGGCCCGCGTCAGCTCGACAAAGCCGATGATCGACGCCACCGAGGTGTTCTTGACGATCTGCACCATGAAGCCGACCGTCGGCGGTACCGCCAGCCTGACGGCCTGCGGCAGCACGACATAGATCATGCGCTGCGCCGGTTTCAGCGCGAGCGAGGACGCCGCCTCCCATTGCTGGCGCGGCACGGCCTCGATACAGCCTCGCCAGATGTCGCCCAGAAAGGCACTGGCATAGACCGTCATCCCGAGCGCCGCCGCCACGAGGGGTGGAAAGCGCAAGCCGAGGAACGGCAGGCCGTAGAAGACGAGGAAGAGCACGATCAGCACCGGCGTGCCCTGCACCACGCTGATCCAGCCGGCTGCGATGTTCCTGAGCATGGCGTTGCGCGACACCCGCATCAGCGCGACGACCATGCCGATCGCGCCGCCGCCAATGAAGGCCAGCAGCGAGAGCAGCACGGTCCAGCGCGCCGCCTCGACGAGAAAGGTGAATTCGGCAGGACCGAAGGAACGGATYATCGACGCACCGCCACCGCGCGACGGCGCGGAAACAGGAACCGGCCGGCGAGATCGAAGCTCAGGCGGAACAGCATCGTGAGGCCGAGATAGAAGCCGGCGAGGATGATGTAGACCTCCATCGAGCGATAGGTGCGGCTGTCGATCAGGGCTCCCGCAGAGGACAGTTCCTCGACGGAAATCTGGGAGAGGATCGATGAGGCAAGCATGGTGAGGACGAACTGGCTCGACAGCGCCGGCCAGACCCGCTCCAGGGCCGGCAGAAGCACGACGTGGAGCAGAATGTCGCGGCGCCTCAGTCCGAGTGCCGCACCGGCCTCGATCTGCGAGCGATGGGTGGCCTCGATTCCAGCGCGAATGATCTCTGCCGAATAGGCGCCGAGATTGAGGGTGAGCGCGATCAGCCCGGCCTGGATCGCCGTGATCTGAATGCCCAGGCCGGGAAGCCCGAAGAAGACGAGGAAGAGCTGGACGATGAAGGGCGTGTTGCGCATGCCCTCGACATATCCGGCTGCAAGAACGCGCAGGAGCCGGCTGCGTGCGCTGCGCGCGACCGCGCACAGGACGCCGATGACCACGCCGAGCACGATAGCGACAGCGGAGATCCAGACGGTCTGCAGAAGGCCGCTCAGGAGCGTGTCTAATTGCGCCCAAACGTCGGAAAAGACGAGGCTTGGCATAGTGCTGACATTTCGATCGCGGGAGAAGACGAAGCCGGTGCGCCGCCGGGGCGCACCGGCGCGCTAGCTCAGAAGACCGGGAGTTCCGGCAGAGGCGCGTTGAGCCACTTCTTGGAGATTTCGTCGAGCTCTCCAGAGTTCTTCATGAACCAGATCGTGTTGTTGAGCCACTGATGCAGCTCCATCTGGTCCTTGCGGACAGCCATCGAGTTGGGCTGCAGCGCGAAGGCAAACTTGAGCTCGGCGTTGGCGCCCTTGTTCTGACCCAGAATCTGATTGACCGTGGTGTCCGGAAGGGCCGCGGCATCGACCTGGCGGCTGAAGACCGCCTGGGCGCAGATCGCATCGTCATCGAAGCGCACGATGTTCGTACCCGGCATCGCCATGCGCGTCAGCGTGGTGTCCTGCGGGCTGCCGCGCGGAACCGCGACGCGCTTGCCGGCGAGATCAGCCAGAGACTTCGCGGCCAGATCGTTCGCGCCCATGATCGACATGCGGAAGGCGCTGTAAGGCATCGGGAAGACGATGGTCTTGGCGCGCTCCGGCGTCGGTCCGAGCGTCGCGACCAGCAGGTCCACACGCTTGGCCTGCAAGGCGGGAATGCGTGCCGGCGGCGCCAGCGCGGTGATCTCCGCCTTCACGCCCATGTATTTGGCGATGAGATTGGCGACATCGACATCGTAGCCCGATGCTTCGCCGCGCTCATTGACGATACCGAAAGGCGGCACGCCCGACACGACACCGATGGCAATGCTGCCGCGCTTGGTGAATTCCTCAGGCGTCGAGGCGCTGGCTGTCGTCGTGCTTGCAGTGACCGCAGCAGCGGCGGCCGTCCCCAAGGCTAGCGCGCCCAAAGCGGCGCGGCGTGACGGATTATGCTCGTCCATGCACTTTCTCCATGTCGCGTTTCCATGAGCCGGGCTTCTAGAACGTTCCAGCTTCGAACTGGAACGTTCCATATGACCAAATCGGTGTCAAGCCCATGAACGCTTCCATCCAGCTCATGGCTCTCCGCCCGCCAGCAAGAGCCGCCGAAAGCCTCTTCGAATTCTGGAGATCCAGGGCACAGCCGAGGCAAGCGAGCGATGCAGATGGCTGGTTCTCGCGCCTGGCGTGATGGCGCCTGCAGCGCGCCTGTGAGGTTGCATGCGAGCCGCCCCTGGTCGGTCGATCCAGGACTGAACGAACACTCCGGAAACCACCGCGCACGTGCCGCGCGATTTTTCCCGGGGGGCAGCTCAATTCTGCGAACAAGCAGGAATTCACCCTATACAACCTAAGCGAGAAACCTCAGGTTTAAGAGCAGCGCGGTGAGAAAATCTGCGAGCGGGGGAAATTGGCATGGCATGCCTTGATGT
>NZ_JBFTRC010000085.1:0-22633 GCF_056399325.1 Allobosea sp. 01N443 | reverse complement strand
AGGCCAACCGATCTCTCGGCTACAAGGCCCGAAGCTCTCATGAAGCGCAGTAGAGCGGCCCCGCCAGCGGCGGCGCCGTCTYGATGGCTGCGTTATAGGCCCCACCATCTCGACCTGTCAACGCCAAAACAAAACTTTTCCGACAGTTCGATGACTTTTTGTCCCGGCTCGCCGATCCCGACTTTATCCATCGCGCGCGTACGAGCGCGGCGCGCGCCCTACGTGCGTGGCGCCCGCAAAGAGCCGTAATCGACGGCCAAAGCCCCGCAGCGGCTCCGACCGCGGATTGATTCCGGGCTGCGACCCGGGCATGGTCGGAACCAGGCGCGTACGCGTGCAGCAGATGCGGCTTCTTCGGAATTCCGGCCCGCCCGGGCACCGGACCAGGATCAGGATTCTCTGACGACCAGCGATGAACGCCCATCCCGAGCTCAGCACGCCAGCAGAACCGCTATCGCCGGAAGCCGCCGCGCTTCTGGTCGATCTCGGTATCGAGCCGCCGATCCGGCCGGATGGTGCTCCGCATCAGGCGTTGGACCGGCGTGGCGTCTCGCTGCGCTGGTTGGCCGCCTGCGCGCTGGTCGGCTCCTGCGGCGCAGCCCTGCTCGGTGGGGCGATCCTGGTCTCGACCCGCGGGGATACGAGTTTCCCCGAGCAGCCCGAAATGGTGACCGCGCGCGGCCCGTCCTCTGCCGGCCTGGGTGGCGGGGCGCGCAAGGCGGACAAGCTGGTGGCGGACCAGCCTGTCATGGCGGCCCGACACAGCGCTCGCGCGCCCATGTCCCAACGCGTCGGTGACCGTGAGGTCATCCGCGTGCGCCCCTTCGTACGGCTTGCCTCCAACCTGTCGCTGACTACCGGCGTCTACGCGACGAGCATCCCGCCCTTCAATCCGCTGCGCCTGTTTGCGGAAGGTGGCCAGCCCGCCGAGCGCTATGCCGAACCGGCCGGCGACATGCCGGATGCCGATGTCACCATCGTCAAGCGCGACCTCACCACGATCGCGATTCCGCCCGCGCGCCCACGCCTCGGCGACCCCGACGTGATCAAGCAGGTCGAGGAAGAGCGCGCCAACCAGGCCGTGGCGGGCCGGCAACGCCCCTTGCCGATCCCACCACAGCTGATGCTCAGCCGCACGCTGGGCGGCGGTGCGGCGCCCAGCGCCACGAACGATCTTCTTGCCTATTCTCCGGCCACGGACACGCGCTTCTCCGGCATCGAGGTGCGCGTCGTCCCTGAAAATGTCRCCAACGCACTGAAGACGCCCATCCCCGCATCCCGCGAGCCGCTTGTCGAGGACAAGCTGCTGATCACCCGGCGCGGCGAGAATTTCGAACAGGTCATGCGCAATGCCGGAGCTCCGGCCGAGCAGATCAGGGCGATGATCCAGGCCTTCAGCGGCAAGGTGCGCGTTGCCGCCTTGCCGGATGGCCAAGTCCTGCAAGCGCTGTTTGCACCCGGTCCGCGGCCAGGCGATCCGCGCCAGATCGTTCGCGTCTCGCTGCTCACCAACGGCCAGCCCGAGGCGACGATTGCGGTCAACGACCAGGGCGCTTTCGTTCCGGTCTCGCTGCCGAAGCAGGAGATCGTCGGCACGCCCCGCAGGGCAACCACGGAAGACGAAGAGGACGAGGAGGATACCGGCGGCGCCAGGCTCTATGAGAGCCTCTACGAGACCGGATTGCGCCACGACCTGCCGCGCCCGATGATCGACGAGCTGGTTCGGATTTTCTCCTACGACCTGGACTTCCAGCAGCGCGTGCGCGGCGGCGACAATCTCGAGGTGATCTTCACCGAGGACGAGGAAGGCGAGCGCGGTGAAATCCTGTCGGCAACGCTCACCATCAACGGCGATACCCGCCGGGTCTTTCGCTATCAGTCCCCTGAAGACGGCCTGATCGACTATTTTRACGAGGAAGGTCGCTCGCTGAAGAAGTTCCTGCTGCGCAAGCCGATCACCGATGCCGAGATGCGCTCCGGCTTCGGCATGCGCTACCACCCGGTCATGCGCTATTCGAAGATGCATACCGGCGTCGACTGGGCCAACCGCATCGGCACGCCGATCCTGGCCGCCGGCAACGGCACGGTGATCAAGGCCGACTGGGCCTCCGGCTACGGTCGGCGGATCGAACTCCAGCACGCGAACGGGTATGTCACGACCTATTCGCACCAGTCGGGTTTTGCCAAGGGCATCGCTGCCGGTGTGAAAGTGCGCCAGGGCCAGGTCATCGGCTATCTCGGCAATACCGGCCTCTCCACCGGACCGCATCTGCACTACGAGGTCATGGTCAACGGCAACTTCGTGAATCCGATGAAGATCCGCGTTCCGCGAGGACGCGAGCTCGAAGGCAAGACGCTGGCCGAGTTCAAGCGCCAGCGCGACGAGATCCAGGGCTTGATCGTGCGCTCGGGCGGCGTGCTGGCCCAGGCGCGCTAGTGCCCTCGCGGGACTGACCGAAAACGCGGCACGGCCATGCCGCTATTTGCGCCACCGCTTCCTTGACTTTGCCTGCTGCAAGACCGATCGCGAGGGGCGCCTTCCCGCTCCCGCTCATCGAATCTGTCGCGCCGATGCTCTCCTCCCTGCTTGTCGTCCTGCCCGTCTTCGGCCTGATCGGCCTCGGCTATGTCGCCCGCTGGACGAAGCTGGTCCGCGAGACGACCGGCGAAGGTCTTTCCGACTTCGTCTTCGTTCTGGCCGTGCCCTGCCTGCTGTTCCGGACGCTGGCCAAGGCCGACATCCCGGCGAGCCAACCCTGGGGCTACTGGATCTCCTATTTCACCGGCCTCACCATCGTCTGGGCCCTGGCCATGCTGATTGCGCACCGCGTCTTCAGCCGTAAGGGACCGGAGTTGGTGGTCTCGGGCTTCGCCGCGGCCCAGTCCAACACGGTCTTCGTCGGCGTGCCGATGATCCTGAAGGCCTATGGCGATGCCGGCGCGGTGCCGCTCGGCCTGCTGCTGGCGATCCACCTGCCTGTGACGATGACGGCGGCAACCCTGCTCGCCGAGGGCCGCTCGGCGTCGCTGAAGATGATGGCCCGCAGGCTCTTCACCCATCCCATCATCATCGGCATCCTGCTCGGCTCGGCGGTGCGGCCGGTGATCGGCTTCATCCCAGCCCCGGTCTGGACATTGGTCGACCTGCTCGCCGGTGCCGCGGTCCCTTGCGCCTTGATCAGCCTCGGCATCGCCATGCGGCGCTACGGGCTGGAATCGGGTCTCGGTCTGCCGGCCRTATTGAGCGCCCTCAAGCTCGGCCTTCACCCGCTGATCGTCTATCTGCTGGCGACCCGCGTCTTCGAGATGCCGGCGCACTGGTCAGGCGTCGCAGTGCTCTTCGCCGCCTGCCCCTGCGGGATCAACGCCTATCTCTTCGCCGAGCGCTATCGGCAGGGTGTCGCCGATGCCTCGAGCGCGATCGCGCTCTCGACCATGCTCTCGCTCTTTACCACCGCGGCCTGGCTGACCTGGCTCGGCGTCGGCTGAACCGCCGATGCATCGGCCCAAAAAATGGGTTGCCGCTTTCGGGCCGATCCAAACATAGCCCGCGGACCGGATATGGGATCCGGCCCGATCTAGGCAAAGCCGAGCCGCGCGCGGATGTCTGCGGCCGTAACACCCTGTGCCCTCAGCTCCGCGAGGCCTTCCGACATCCGGCTCTTGGCGAGCTTCTGGCCGGTCTCGTCCTGCAACAACCGATGGAAGTGGTAACGCGGCACCGGCAGGTCGAGCAGGTGTTGCAGCACGAGATGGATATCGGTCGCCGCTTCGAGATCCCGTCCGCGCACGACGTGCGTGACGCCCTGAAGCGCGTCATCCGCGACTACGGCAAGGTGGTAGCTGGTCGGCACGTCCTTGCGTGCCAGAACCACATCCCCCCAGCGCGCGGGAGCAGCCGCTACACGCGTCACTCGCCCATCCTCATCGAAGAGCGGATACCCGACCTCCCCGCCGATCCCTGCCGCCGCCCGCCCCATCGCCAGCCGCAACACATGGGCCTCGCCGCTCGCCGCGCGCTTGCCCGCGTCATCGGGAAGCAGCGCGCAGCAAGTCCCGGGATAGAGCGGCGATMCGTCGGGATCGCGCGGCCAGGGCCGGCCCGCCTCTGCTTCCTTGACCTMCACTGCACGCATGATCTGCCCGCGCGAGCAGAAGCAGGGATAGATCAGCGCCTTCGCCTGCAGCCGGCCGAGCGCGGCGCGATAATCGTCGAAATGTTCGGACTGCCGGCGGATGGCGGCGTCGAAGCGGATGCCGAGCCAGGCGAGATCGTCATGGATGCCTTGCTCGAATTCCGGCCGACAGCGCGCGACGTCGATATCCTCGATGCGCAGCAGCAGCCTGCCGCCCAATCGCTTGGCCAGGCGCTCGTTCATCAGCGCCGAGAAAGCGTGGCCGAGATGTAGCCGGCCGTTCGGGCTGGGCGCGAAACGAAACACCGGTCTGTCGCAATCGCGTGAGGACGTTGCCATGGGCCCTCTCTATGGTCTGGCCATGACTGGGCCAAGTCTTCAGGAATGCCTAAGTCTTCGGACACAGCCAACTCTCCTGACGCGCGCGCACTGCCACCATCCCGGTTCAAGAAGCGACGATGACCAGAATCACCTGTGACGCCGACCTCGAAGAGGGCATGGCCGCGCTCCGCCCGCTTCACCCGAGCTGGAGCGCCATCATCGACCGGACCGGCCTGCCGCCGCTGCGTCGCCGCGAGGGCGGCTTCAAGGGGCTGGCAACGATCATCGTGGCGCAGCAGCTTTCGGTGGCGAGCGCGCGCGCCGTCTGGACCCGGGTCGAGTCGGTCCTGACGCCGCTCACGCCGGAGCGCGTGCTCGCTGCAAGCGATGAGGATATGCGGCTGTCCGGTCTCTCGCGGCCGAAGCAGCGCACCCTGCGCGCCGTTGCCGCGGCAATGGTCGACGGAACGCTCGACCTGGGGTCTCTGGAGGGCGGTACGCCGGAATATATCCACGAGCACATGACCGCCGTCTCCGGCATCGGACCCTGGACCGCGGATATCTATCTGTTGTTCTGCCTCGGACACCGCGACGGCTTCGCAGCCGGCGATCTCGCCATCCAGGAGGCTGCACGCGTCGCCTTCGGCCTCGATGCCCGCCCGAAACCGGGCGAGCTGCAGGAGATGGCCGAGGCCTGGCGCCCCTGGCGCGGCGTGGCAGCCAGACTGCTCTGGGCCTACTACGCCGCGCTGAAGCGCCGCGAGGGGATCAACGCCTAAAGCATCGGCCCGCGAAGTGGAGTGCGGCTTTCGGGAAAGCCGATGCGAATACAGAAGGTTGGATCGGACCTTAGCCGCGAACCACTTTGAGCGCGGCCTGAGCGGCCGCGCGCAGGAAGCCCGAATCGCTCATCACGGTGACAAGCCTGGCTCCCATCTCGACACCCTCCTTCGCCCTCTCGGCGGTGGCGGCATAGAATGCGACCGGCTTGTTCACGGCAGACGCACGGGCCACGATGTGACGCAGGGCCTCGTCGACCTCCTTCGCCGAGGCGTTGACCGACGCTCCGCCGGACAATGCGATCGAAAGATCGGATGGGCCAACGAACAACGCGTCGATGCCTTCAAGCGCCAGAATATCGTCGAGAATCGCCATGGCCTCGCGCGTCTCGATCATCGCGAAGGTCATCGAGAAACGATTGGCGGCCTTGAGATAGCTATTGGCATCGAGCCCCGAAGCGCCCAGGCCGCCATAGCTGCCCCAGCTGCGTTCTCCGAGCGGCGGATACTTGGCATAGGCCGCCAGACGGCGCGCATCCTCCATGGTGTTGATCATCGGCGCGATCACGCCCGAGACGCCGGCATCGAACAGCTTCGACACGTTCTGGAATTCGCCAACCGCGATCCGCGCCAAAGCAGGCTTTCCGGCCGCATTGATCAGCGGGATCGCCCGGATGACCTCGCCAAGCGTGATCGGCCCGTGCTGCATGTCGAGCGTGACGGCGTCAAAACCTTCCTGCGCGAGCACTCCGGCAATGCTCGGATCGGGAAGCCCGCACCAGGCAGACAGGAGCGTATCGCCCTTGGCGAGACGATCGGCGAGCGAGGACAGGACGGTTGGCTTGGCGGAAGACATCGGCGTTTTCATCCGGTTGAGCCCGCTCTTGAGACACGGCGGGACGAGGACAGTGGGCAGCAAACTCGCACAAAAACAAACGGGCGCTCATGCGCCCGTTTCAACCACGTCCTGCGTTTGGTGAACCGGCCGTGCCGATTCACGTGAAACAGGGATTCGCCACTAGCGCCCGGCCTGGACTTCCTCTGCGGCCCTGATCAGGAGCTCGGTCATCACGCGGCGAATCTCCTCGTCCGCAACCGCGACGCTCGCAGTTGCGAAATCGGACCTCACCTTGCGCAGCACGTCATCGTCGCCGGCCTCCTCGAAATCGGCCAAGACTACGGACTTAGCGTAAGCGTCCGCTTCAGCGCCGCTCTTGCCGAGCTTCTCGGCTGCCCAGAGGCCGAGAAGCTTGTTACGCCGGGCCGTCGCCTTGAAGCGCAGCTCCTCGTCGAGGGCGAACCTGTTCTCGAAGGCATCCTTGCGCTGATCGAATGTCGTCATGCGGGTTAAGTCCTCTTGCGGGCTCCGGGTGGCTTCTCCAAGCGATATAGGGTGCCGCAGCGCCCAGGGCCAGCGCGGATTGCAATCTGGCGATCGGGCCCTTCGCCCGGTTTGTTGCGTTTGCAGTGCAGAAGCGCCATATAGCGGTCGCGAGGGTGGCCGATTGGGCTATGCTCGCTTTGAACCGGACCAATCCGCAATCCAGGCCGATCGCGTCCGAGCGCAGATCTAAGGCGAGGCTTGCGAAGGACCGGCGGAACAGGGGCCACGATCCCGCCGCGGGCAACCGCGACCAGAGAAAGGCCGATTTTGGATTTCCTCAAGCCACGGTACATCCCGATGAATCGCCGCCGTCGCATTTACGAAGGCAAGGCGAAGGTCCTCTATGAGGGACCGGAGCCCGGTACGCTGATCCAGCACTTCAAGGACGACGCCACCGCCTTCAACGCCAAAAAACATGAGGTGATCGACGGCAAGGGCGTCCTGAACAACAGGATCTCCGAGCACATCTTCTCCAATCTCAACGATATCGGCGTGCCGACGCATTTCATCCGTCGGCTGAACATGCGCGAGCAGCTGATCCGCGAGGTCGAGATCATTCCGCTCGAGGTGGTGGTGCGCAACGTCGCCGCCGGCTCGCTCTCGACTAAGCTCGGTCTCGAAGAGGGCACGCAGCTGCCGCGCTCGATCATCGAGTTCTATTACAAGAACGACGCGCTGAACGATCCGATGGTCTCGGAAGAGCACATCACCGCCTTCGGCTGGGCGACGCCCCAGGAAATCGACGACATCATGGCGCTTGCCATCCGCGTCAATGATTTCCTCTCCGGCTTGTTCCTCGGCGCCGGCATCCGCCTCGTCGACTTCAAGATGGAATGCGGCCGGCTCTGGGAAGGCGAGATGATGCGCATCGTCGTCGCCGACGAGATCAGCCCGGATTCCTGCCGGCTCTGGGACATCAAGTCCAAGGACAAGATGGACAAGGACCGCTTCCGTCGCGACATGGGTGGGCTGATCGAGGCCTATACCGAAGTGGCCCGCCGCCTCGGCATCATGGGCGAGAACGAAAAGGCCGGCCCTGCCGCCGGACCTCGCCTGGTGCAGTGAGCACTGGCGGAGCCGTGACAGCGAATTGGAAACGGGAGCGCCTGCGCTCCCGTTTGCTTTTGGCTGCGCTGCTCGGCGGCCTGAGCCTGCTCACCGCCTGCAGCAACCATTTCGGACCCGGCCTTGCCGAGCTGGCGGCCGATCGGGGCTGGCAGCCGCTGCCGATCGGCTCCTGGGTCGTCAATGACGGCCTCGAGCCCCGTACCATCGTCTATTGCGCCGGCGCGCCCTGCCTGCGCCCCGCTGTCGCAGCCTTGATCGCCGTTGAAGGCCGCAAGGCCGACGAGTTCGAACGAGGCCTCGCCACCGACCCAGCCCGTCTGGCGCGTGAATTCTCGAAGCCGGTCGATGCTGCAAAGGGCGCGAAGCCCAGGCCCACAGCGGCCACGGTCAAGAGCACCACCAGCGTTTCCCGCTTCGATGGCGGCGGTCCGTCCGGATTGCTCGTCGAAATTCGCGGCAAGGGCGAGACCGGACTGCTTGCGGCAACCGCGATCCTCTATGGCAGGGAAGCCGGCAAGCTCGTCATGGCGATCGCGGTCAGCAACGATGCCGAGGCCGCGCAAAACTATGCACGCGCCGCCTGGCGCAGCCGCTGATTCGCCGTGAAGCCCTGACATGTGGTTGAGCCCGAACCGATTCGCCGCTAAGGCACCCCGCAGAAGCCCTGCCCGGAGAGCACAATGAAAGCCCGCGTCACCGTCACCCTCAAGAACGGCGTGCTCGATCCGCAGGGCAAGGCGATCGAAGGCGCTCTGAAATCGCTCGGCATCGACGGTGTCGGCTCGGTGCGTCAGGGCAAGGTCTTCGACATCGAGTTCACCGCCGGCGACAAGGCCGCCGCCGAGAGCGCGCTCAAGGATGCCTGCGAGAAGCTGCTCGCCAACACCGTCATCGAGAATTACCGCGTCGAAATCGGAGCGTGAGACGATGAAAGCCGCCGTCGTCACTTTCCCCGGATCCAATCGCGAGGGTGATGTCGCCACTGCCCTGCGGCAGGCCGGTGCCACCGTCACCCATGTCTGGCATGCGGACACGGAGCTTCCGGCCGGCACGGATCTCGTCGTGCTGCCGGGCGGCTTCTCCTATGGCGACTATCTGCGCTGCGGCGCCATCGCCGGCCGGGCCCATATCATGGATGCGACGCGAGCCCATGCGGCGCGCGGCGGCTATGTGCTCGGCATCTGCAACGGCTTTCAGATCGCCTGCGAAGCGGGGTTGCTCCCGGGTGTCCTTGCCCGCAACGCCAATCTGAAATTCGTCTGCAAGCGCCAGCATCTCACCGTCGAACGCGCTGATACCGCCTTCACCCGCGCCTACACCAAGGGCCAGGTCATCGATGTCTGCATCGCCCATGGCGAAGGCAACTATATCGTTGATCCCGAGACCTTGGCGCGCCTCGAAGGCGAGGGCCTGGTGGCCTTCCGCTACGCCGACGCCGACGGTCAGGTCACCGCCGAAGCCAACCCCAATGGTTCGCTGAACGGCATTGCCGGCATCTACTCGCCCGGCTTCAATGTGCTCGGATTGATGCCGCATCCGGAAAACCTGATCGATTCGCTCACGGGCGGCACCGATGGGCGCGGCATGTTCGAGAGCCTGATCAACGGCAAGAAGGCAGCCTGACCGGCTCGCTCCCCGTCATGCTTGGGTTTGGCCCGGCATGACGGACACGACCGGGCCGGGCGGCCCGGCTCACTTCGCCAGCGCAGCCGCCTTCGCCAGCAGCTTCTGCGCGCTGTTCACATCGAGCGCGCCGACATGCTTGTCGACGATCCGCCCGTCCGGGCCGATCAAGAAGGTTTCCGGCACGCCATAGACGCCCCATTCGATTGCGCCACGGCCGGCGCGATCGACGCCCACGGCAGAATAGGGATTGCCGAGCGCTCCCAGGAAGCGGCGGGCATTCTCGGCCTCGTCCTTGTAATTCAGCCCGACCACGGCGACCTTGCCCTGCTTGACCACGGGCGCCTCAGCCATCGCGACAAGATGCGGGTGCTCGACGCGGCAGGGCGCGCACCAGCTCGCGAAGACATTGACGATGGTGGCCCGCCCCTTGGCCAGGTCGGCCATGGTGAAGGCCGGGACTGGCTGCCCGTCGCGCTGCAACCCTTCGAGCGCGGTCAGCGCGATCGTCGGAGCCGGCTTGCCGATCAGCGCCGATGGAACCTTGCTGGCATCCCCGCTGAACAGCCCGACCAGGAAGACCAGGGACAGCCCGGCAAACAGGATCAGGGGAATCAGGAAAACCAGCGGCGAGCGCCGGCCTGGCGCGCTCTCGACCTCGCTCACGACAATGCCTTCCCGGAACGGCGGCCGGCGCCGCGCTGTTCCAGCGCGTCGAGAGCCTGCCTTTGCGCGCGGTGATCGCGCCAGGTCATCAGAATCAGCCCGCCGAGGATCATCACGACAGACGCATAGGCGGTCAGGATGTAGCCGGCATGCGGCCCAAACGCGCTCATACCGCGACCTCCGCCGCCAGCCGGTCCAGCCTCTCGGCCTCGAAGATCGTCAGCGTCCGGACCCGGCGGCGCATGATCTCGGCCCGCATGGCGACGAGATGCAGCGCCAACGCCAGCAGCGTGAAGCCGACTGCCAGGATCAGGAGCGGCCAGAGCATGGCGGGATGAATGGTCGRCCCGCCGGCGCGAAAGACCGATGCCGGCTGGTGCAGCGTATTCCACCAATCGACGGAGAACTTGATGATCGGCACATTGACGAAGCCGACCAGTGTCAGGATCGCCACTGCCCGCCCGGCGCGCGAGGGATCGTCGAGCGTGCGYCACAGCGCCATGATGCCGAGATAGATCAGGAAGAGCACGAGCACCGAGGTGAGCCGCGCATCCCAGACCCAATAGGTCCCCCACATCGGCTTGCCCCAGAGAGCCCCCGTGATCAGGCAGATCAGCGCGAAGCAGGCTCCGATCGGAGCCGCCGCCTTCTGCGCCACATCCGCAAGCGGATGGCGCCAGACCAGGGTGCCCAGTGCCGAGACCGCCATCATCGAGTAGAACATCAGCGCGAGCCAGGCAGCCGGCACATGCACGAACATGATGCGGATGGTTTCGCCCTGCTGGTAATCCGCCGGCGCGACGAAAAAAGCGAGATAGAAGCCGACGGCAAGCAGCAACGCGGCCGCGCCCCCAAGCCAGGGCAGCAGCCGGCTCGACAGGCGCATGAAACGCGTCGGATTCGCCAGTTCGATCAGGCTAGCCATGCGGCCCTTTTGCTCTTCATTTGACGAGTGAGGATGTAGCAACCGGCTTCACGCTTCACAATCGCAGCCGATGGCCATGGCGTCGCAGCCTAGTCCGCCTGCCGGAGCGCCGCAGCAGCGGCGATGGTGCCGATCACGAGCGTCGCGAGCGACAAGGCGCACAGAATCAGAAACGGCGTCAGGAAGGGCACCGTGCCGCCAAGCGCGCTGTTCGAAGCCGAGACGCCGAAGATCAGCACGGGTACCGTCAGCGGCGCGACGAGGATCGGCAGGATCAGGCCGCCCCGCTTGAGGCCGGCCGTCAGCGCGGCTCCCGTGGCGCCGATGAAACTAAGCGCCGGCGTCCCGACCAGCAGCGTCCCGGCGACCGGCAGCATCGCCTCGGCGGGAAGCGCGACCAGCAGGCCAAGCAGCGGGGCAGCCAGCGCCAGCGGCAGGCCGGTCGTCAGCCAATGGGCGAGCCCCTTGGCCAGTACGGCGAGTTCCAGGGGCAGGGCCGAGGCGCGGATCAGGTCGAGAGAACCGTCCTCCTCATCGCCCTGGAAGAGCCGGTCGAGCCCGATCAGGGTCGCAAGCAACGCTCCGAGCCAGAGAATGGCCGGGCCGATCCGCGAGAGCAGATTGAGATCGGGCCCGAGTGCGAAAGGCACCAGCACGACCAGTGTCAGGAAGAACACCAGCGCGAGCTCCCCGCCTCCGCCGGCACGAGCCGCCAGGGCGAGGTCGCGTTTCAGGATCGCCAGGAAAGCTCCGCTCACGGCCCGATCCTCATCTCGCGCGCCGTTTCCAGGCCAAGCGGGCCGTGCGTCGCCGCCAGGATCGCGCCGCCCGCATCGAGATGAGCCTGCATCAGCCCGATCAGCATGTGTTGGGAGGCCGTATCGAGCGCCGAGGCCGGTTCGTCGAGCAGCCAGAGCGGCCGTCGTGAAACCAGGAGCCGTGCCAGCGCGACGCGCCGGCGCTGCCCGGCCGAGAGATAGCCGACCGGCAGAGCCGCGACATGCGGCAAACCGATAGCGGCAAGCGCCTCATCGGCGGCGAGCCCGGGCTCGCCGAGCAGGGCCTGGACGAAATCGAGATTCTCGCGCGCCGTCAGCGCCGTTTTCAATCCGTCGCGATGACCGACGAGATGGATCTGCTCCATCAGGGGCGCATCGCCGATGCCGGTTACTCGCAAAACTCCCCCGGCGGGCCGCAACCGCCCGCAGATCATGGCGATCAGGCTCGACTTGCCGGCGCCGTTGCGGCCGGTGAGCGCAATCGCCTCCCCGCTCCCGAGCGTGAAGTCCAGCTTTTCGAAAACCAGTCGCCCGCCTCGGCGGCAAGCCAGGTCTTCGGCGCTCAGCGTGAGTGGGGCGTAGGAAAACTGCGTCAAGGCCAGGGCATCTTCCCGTGCGTCAGAAGCTGCCACGCACGCGTTTCGTTCATGTAGCGGGCTTCTTGGAATTGATCTATAGAACGCTCGGCTACGCCGCACGCCGATCCGGCGCGGGGCTCGGGCACTCCCGGGGCGGCGCGCGCGTCATGCGCATTAGGCCTTCGATCTCGCCTGCCCGCAAGGGCGACCGAATCGCGACCGCAACCCCTTGATCAGGATTATGCCCGCATGGCTAACCAGGATTCCTTCAAGTCCCGCAAGACGCTCGACGTCGGCGGCAAGAGCTACGTCTATTACTCCCTGCCCGACGCCGAGGCGAACGGCCTTCCCGGCATTTCGAAGCTTCCCTTCTCCATGAAGGTTCTGCTCGAGAACCTGCTGCGCTTCGAGGATGGCCGCTCGGTCACCAAGACCGACATCGAGGGCTTCGTTGCCTGGCTGTCCGACAAGGGCAAGGCCGGCAAGGAGATCGGCTTTAGGCCCGCACGCGTGCTGATGCAGGATTTCACCGGCGTTCCGGCAGTGGTCGACCTGGCCGCGATGCGCGATGGCGTCGTCGCGCTCGGCGGCGATCCGGCCAAGATCAACCCGCTCGTCCCCGTCGACCTCGTCATCGACCATTCGGTCATCGTCGACGAGTTCGGCACGCCCAAGGCCCTCTCGCAGAATGTCGAGCTGGAATATGAGCGCAACGGCGAGCGCTACCGCTTCCTGAAATGGGGCCAGGGCGCCTTCGACAATTTCCGCGTCGTCCCGCCCGGTACCGGCATCTGCCATCAGGTCAATCTCGAATACCTCGCCCAGACCGTCTGGACCCGGACCGAGACGATCGACGGCAAGGAGGTCGAGGTCGCCTATCCCGACACCGTCGTCGGTACCGATTCGCACACCACCATGGTCAACGGCCTGGCCGTGCTCGGCTGGGGCGTGGGCGGCATCGAGGCCGAGGCTGCCATGCTCGGCCAGCCGCAGTCCATGCTTCTGCCCGAGGTCATCGGCTTCAAGCTCACCGGCTCGCTGCGCGAAGGCATCACCGCGACCGACCTCGTGCTGACCGTCACCCAGATGCTGCGCAAGAAGGGTGTCGTCGGCAAGTTCGTCGAGTTCTTCGGCCCCGGCCTCTACAACCTGACGCTCGCCGACCGCGCCACCATCGCCAATATGGGCCCGGAATACGGTGCAACCTGCGGCTTCTTCCCGGTCGACGCCGAAACGATCGACTATCTCACCACCACCGGCCGCAAGTCGGATCGGATCGCGCTGGTCGAGGCCTACAGCAAGGCACAGGGCCTGTTCGCCACCATCGAGACGCCGGACCCGGTCTTCACCGACACGCTGGAACTCGACCTGACCACGGTCCAGCCTTCGATGGCCGGCCCGAAGCGCCCCGAGGGCCGCGTCGACCTCGGCGCCGTCGCCAAGGGCTTCGCCGCAGCGATGGACACCGAATACAAGAAGGGCGCCGAGATTGCCCGCCGGGTTCCCGTCGAAGGCCGCGCCCATGATCTCGGCCATGGCGATGTCGTCATTGCCGCCATCACCTCCTGCACCAACACCTCGAACCCCTCGGTGCTGATGGCCGCGGGCCTGCTCGCCCGCAACGCGGTCGCCAAGGGCCTGACGGTGAAGCCCTGGGTCAAGACCTCGCTTGCCCCCGGCTCGCAGGTCGTGGCGGAGTATCTCGCCAAGTCCGGCCTCCAGACCGACCTCGACACGCTCGGCTTCAACCTGGTCGGCTTCGGGTGCACCACCTGCATCGGCAATTCCGGTCCCCTGCCGGGCCCGATCTCGAAGGCGATCAATGATCAGGGCCTGATCGCGGGCGCCGTGATCTCCGGCAACCGCAATTTCGAAGGACGCGTCTCGCCGGACGTGCAGGCGAACTACCTCGCATCGCCGCCGCTGGTCGTCGCCTATGCGCTCGCCGGCAGCGTCCAGAAGGACCTGACGACCGAGCCGCTCGGCACGGGCAAGGACGGCCAGCCCGTCTTCCTGAAGGACATCTGGCCCTCCAACAAGGAGATCCAGAGCTTCATCGCCCAGAACGTCACGCGCGCCATCTTCGAGGCGAAATATGCCGACGTGTTCAAGGGCGACCAGCACTGGCAGGACGTGAAGACCCCGGAGAGCCAGACCTACGCCTGGGACGATGCCTCGACCTATGTGCAGAACCCGCCCTATTTCCAGGGCATGGGCAGGAAGCCTTCGCCGGTCACCGAGATCGTCGGCGCGCGCATCCTCGGCCTGTTYGGCGACAAGATCACGACCGACCACATCTCGCCGGCCGGCTCGATCAAGGCCGCCTCGCCGGCGGGCAAGTACCTGACCGAGCACGGCGTCGCCGTCGCCGACTTCAACCAGTACGGCACGCGGCGCGGCAATCATGAGGTGATGATGCGCGGCACCTTCGCCAATATCCGCATCCGCAACCACATGATGGGGCCGAACGGGCGCGAGGGTGGCTACACCATCCACTATCCCAGCAAGGAAGAGCTGCCGATCTACGACGCGGCCATGCGCTACCAGGAGGAGAAGGTGCCGCTGGTCATCTTCGCCGGCGTCGAATACGGCAACGGCTCCTCGCGTGACTGGGCGGCGAAGGGCACCAACCTGCTCGGCGTCAAGGCCGTGATCGCGCAGAGCTTCGAGCGCATCCATCGCTCGAATCTCGTCGGCATGGGCGTTGTCCCCTTCACGCTTGCGGAAGGCACGAGCTGGGCCTCGCTGGGCCTGAAGGGTGACGAGAGCGTCACCATCAAGGGGCTGGCTACGGTCAAGCCGCGCCAGATGCTGGAGGCGGAGATCACCTTCGCCGACGGCACGCTCAAGAATGTCCCGATTCTCTGCCGCATCGATACGCTGGACGAGCTCGATTACTTCAAGAACGCCGGCATCCTGCACTACGTGCTGCGCGGCATCGCGGCGTAGTCCGCGCCCTGCCCTGGCTCCGTCTGACGGGGCCGGGGACATCGACATGCAGGGCCGGCCTCTGGCCGGCCCTGTTTCGCCTTGCGGCGCCTCCAGTTGTCCTCGCGCAGGCGTAGGTGTAATGGGGCGTCACAGCCATCCTTGGCGGGGGGCTTGGGGCAGGCGCGCGCCAGCGCGCCCGGATGTCCGCCGCCACAATCCAAGACGACGGGAGCACCCGCATGTCCGCCACGTTCGAGACGGTCGCCGGTATCATTTCGGAGACCTGCGATATTCCTCGCGAGAAGATCACGCCCCAGAGCCACGCCATCGAAGACCTCGGCATCGACTCGCTGGCTTTCCTCGACATCGCCTTCGCGATCGACAAGGCTTTCGGCATCAAGTTGCCGCTCGAGCAGTGGACCCAGGAGGTCAACGAAGGCAAAGCGCCGGCCGAGCAGTATTTCGTGCTTGAGAACCTGTGCCAGCGCATCGACGACCTCGTCGCCGCCAAGAAGGCCTGAATTTCGCTCGCAGGGCCGCCGCTTCGATGAATTCGCGAGGCGGCCTTGAGACGGACACCCTCTCCCGATAGAGCATGATGCAGCCGAGCCGGGCGTTCCCTCGCCCGCTCGGCGCATCTGTTGCTCGCCACCCGGTCAGGACCCGCATGCGCCTCGAATATTTCGACATGATCGACACGGTCGTGACCTTCGATCCGTCGCAGAAGCGCATCGCCACACGTTCGACCGTGCCGAGCGCGAGCCCCGTTTTCGAGGGGCATTTCCCCGGCCACCCGCTTGTTCCCGGCGTGCTCCTCACCGAGACCATGGCCCAGGCTTCCGGCTATCTTCTGCTCGCTCTCAACCAGTTGCAGCAGATGCCGTTCCTGATGATGGTCGACAAGGCGCGCTTCCGCACCTTCGTCGAACCTGATGCGGTGCTGGATGTCAGTGCAGAGCTCGTTCACGAAGGCTCGGGCTACGCCGCCACCAAGGCAAGAATCGCGATCGACGGCAAGCCGATCTGCGATGCCGAGCTGCGTTTCCGCCTGATGCCGTTCCCGGCCGACATGCGGACGTTGATGGAGCAACGGATCGCGGCGATCGGCCTCGTCCCGGAACGGAACTGACATGATGCGTGACGTCGTCATCACTGGCATCGGCCTGGCCTCCAGCCTGGGCGAAGGCATCGAGACGCATGCAGCGGCTCTGGCCGCCTCCGTTGCACCGGTCGTCGATACCGAGAGTTTCGCGCCCTATCCCGTGCACCGGCTGAAGCCGCTCGAACTCGATCGGCAGATTCCGAAGAAATCCGACCAGCGCCAGATGGAGCCATGGCAGCGGCTTGGCGTCTATGCCGCAGGTCTTGCCCTCGATGCTGCCGGCCTGAAGGACGACGTCGAAGCCAAGAGCGAGCTCCAGGTCATCGTCGCGGCCGGTGGTGGCGAACGCGATCATGCTGTCGATTCCGCGATCCTGACCGGCTTGCGCGGCGCGAACCAGCCTGGCGCCTTCCTGAACGAGCGGCTGATGGGCGACCTGCGCCCGACGCTCTTCCTGGCGCAGCTCTCCAATCTTCTCGCCGGCAATATCGCGATCGTCCACGGCGTCACCGGCGCTTCGCGCACCTTCATGGGCGAAGAGCAGGCCGGCGTCGACGCGATCCGCACCGCCCATGCCCGCGTCGCCTCCAGCCAGGCAGACGTGATGCTGGTGGGCGGCGCCTACAATGCCGAGCGTCGCGACATGCTGCTGCTGCTCGAAGCCGGTGGCTATTTGCGCAAGGGTGATTTCGCACCCGTCTTCGAACGGCAGGATGCGCCGGGACTGATCACCGGCAGCGCCGCAGCGTTCCTCGTCCTCGAATCAGCCGAGCGCGCCAAGGCGCGTGGCGCCAAGGTTCTGGCCGGCCTCAGCCATGTCGCGGCCGCCCGCGCGCGCCGCAGCGAGCAGGGCGCGGTCGAGGCCACATTGCGCAAGCTGGTTGCCGGCTTCGGCGCAGTGTCGTCTTCAGCCCTCGTCATCTCGGCGGCGACCGGCGCAGCCGGCGTCACCGGCGAAGAGGCATCGGCCATCGCCAACCTGCCCGCCGCCAAACGCATTGCCACAGGCGATCTCGTTGGCCACAGCCTCGAGGCTGCATTCCCCATTTCGGTTGCCCTTGCCGCCATCGCCCTTGCCAATGGCCAGGCAAGCGAAGCGATCGTCACCGGCGCCGGCCATTGGCGCGGAGAAGGCGCGGCGCGCCTCGTGAAAGCGTGAGGATATCGCCATGAGCGCACAGCATCGCGACTCCAAGGGCCGCCCCGTCGTCGCCGTCACCGGACTGGGTGTCGTCACCTCGCTCGGCCAGGGCAAGCAGACCAACTGGGAGGCGCTGACCGCCGGGCGCTCGGGCATCCATCGCATCGAGCGCTTTCCGATCGACGGGCTGCGCACGACCATCGCCGGCACGGTCGATTTCCTCTTCGATGCGCCTTTCACGGCGCCTCAGCTTTCCGAGAAGCTCGCGACGCTTGCCGCAGAGGAGGCCGTGAGCCAAAGCGGGCTCGGCTCGGACGGTGATTTTCCCGGCGAACTCTTCATGGCCGTTCCTCCGGTCGAGATGGAATGGCCGCAGAAGCAGGAACTGGCGCAAGCCATCGACGGCGACGTCGATTATGACGGATTGCTGCGCGCCGCCGCCGCGCACAAACACAAGCCGATGCATGAGCTCTTCCTGTTCGGAGGCGTCGCCGATCACATCGCCGATCGGTTTGGGACCCGAGGTTCGCCGATCTCGCTCTCGACCGCCTGCTCGTCGGGCGCAACCGCCATCCAGATGGGCGTGGAGGCGATCCGGCGCGGCGAGACGAGCGCGGCGCTGTGCGTCGGCACTGACGGCTCGGTCCATGCCGAGGCGCTGATCCGCTTCTCCCTGCTCTCGGCATTGTCGACGCAGAACGATCCGCCGGAAGGCGCGTCCAAGCCCTTTTCCAAGAACCGCGACGGTTTCGTCATGGGCGAAGGGGCCGGGGCGCTGGTTCTCGAGGATTACGACCACGCCCTGGCGCGTGGCGCGACCATCCTCGGCATCGTCGCCGGTTGCGGCGAGCGTGGCGACGGCTTCCACCGCACGCGTTCGAGCCCGGACGGCAAGCCCGCGATCCTCGCCATGCAGGATGCACTGGCCGATGCCGGGCTGACGCCGGACGATGTCGACTACATCAACGCGCACGGCACCTCGACGCCCGAGAATGACAAGATGGAGGCGATGAGCTGCTCCGCCGTCTTCGGCGAGCGCATGGCGCGCCTGCCGATCTCCTCGAACAAGTCGATGATCGGCCATACGCTCACAGCCGCTGGTGCAGTCGAGGCGGTGATCTCGCTTCTGACCATCGCCAATGGCCGCATCCCGCCGACGATCAACTACAACCTGCCAGACGCTGCCATTGCCCTCGATGTCGTGCCGAATACGGCGCGCGACGCCAAGGTCAGGACCGTCATCTCCAATTCCTTCGGTTTCGGCGGGCAAAACACCTGTCTCGTGCTGACCGCCCCCCCGGAGGCGGCATGACCCGCATTCTCGTCACCGGCGGCGCCAAGGGCGTTGGCGCCGAGATCGTGCGCGCGCTCGCAGCCGCAGGGCATGATGTCGATTTCACCTATCGGTCATCGGCCGATCAGGCGCTGGCGCTGGCAGCCGAGATCGGCGCGGCACATCCCGGCCAGGCCGTTCGCGCGCTGCCGCTCGATCTCGCCGACAAGCCAGCCCTGGACACATTCTGCGAGGCGGTCGAGGGCGACAGCTATTTCGGCTTCATCCACAACGCCGGACAACCCTACGACACGCTCGCAGCGATGATGGTGCAGGACAAGGCCGAAGCGATCATGCAGGTCAATTTCTGGGCCTTCACGCGTCTTGCCAAGAGCCTGATGCGCGGCATGCTCCGCGCCCGCAGCGGACGCATCGTCGCGATCGGATCCGTGGCCGCGCTGCGCGGCAATCCGGGCAACGCCGCCTATGCCGCCTCTAAGGGCGCGCTGATTTCCTATGCCAACACCCTGGCCGTCGAAACCGGCAAGCGCGGCGTCACCGTCAACGTGATCGCGCCGGGCTTCATCGATACCGACATGATGGCCCCCTACGCCGCCTATCGGGAAAAGATGGAAAGCCAGATCCCCGCCGGCCGCTTCGCGAAGCCCGAGGAGATCGCCGGGCTCGCCACCTTCCTGATGAGCCCCCCGGCCGGCTATATCACCGGCACCGTCCTGCCGATTGATGGTGGCCTGACGGCACAGCTCGGCGTGCATCGCTGAGCGCGCTCAGCCGGTAGATGCGTATTTGAAAGGCTCGACATGCGTTCCCTCCAGCTCTTCGGCGACCGTGACCTGCGCCTGACCGAAATCGACCCGCCGCCGCCACCCGCCGCCGGCGAGGTGCAGATTCGCGTGCGCGCCGTCGGCCTGAACTATCTCGATGTCTGGGGTTTCCGCGGCATGGCCTTCGCCAAGCGCAAGATGCCTCAGGCGGCCGGTGTCGAGGCCGCAGGCGAGGTTGTGGCTGTCGGCGAAGGTGTCAGCCGTTTCCGGGAGGGCGACACCGTCACCATGTACGGCGCCGAGACCTGCGGCCACTGCAAGGCCTGCCGCGAGGGTCGCGACAATCTCTGCGAGAATGTCGCCGGCATCATGGGCTTCCATATCGACGGCTTCGCCCGCGAGCTGATCAACCGGCCCGAGCGCCTCGTGATCAAGGCTCCGAAGGGCGTCTCCTTCGAGGAGGCCGCCTGCGCGCCGATCGGCTTCGGCACGGTGCAGCACATGCTCTTCGACAATGCCAAGCTGGAGCCGGGTGAATCCATTCTCGTTCACGCCGGCGGCTCCGGCATCGGCACCGCCGCGATCCTGATGGCCAAGGCGATCGGCTGCACGGTCTACACCACCGTCGGCGACGACGAGAAGGGTGCCAAGGCCAAGGCGCTCGGCGCCGATTTCGTGGTCAACTACAAGACCGAGCGCTTCGAGGGCGAAGTGCGCCAGCTCACCAAGCGCAAGGGCGTCGATGTCGTCTTCGAGCATGTCGGTGCCGATACCTGGAATGGCTCGCTGCTTTGCCTGAAGCGCGGCGGCAGGCTCGTCACCTGCGGCRCAACGTCGGGCCCCTCGACCACGATGAACCTGATGCAGCTCTTCCAGCAGCAATACCGCATCTTCGGCTCCTTCGGCTGCCGCATCGAGAACATCGCGCAGTCGCTGGAGAAGATGGCGGGCGGCATGAAGCCGGTGATCGACTCGGTCTTCCCACTCGAGGATTTCGAGAAGGGGCTCGCCYGACTTGAGGGCCGCAAGGTGTTCGGCAAGGTCATTGTCGCCTTCTGAGCCCGGAATTCGCGCGCCAGACTTGACCGGCGCGTATTCCTGACGCAAGTCGCGCGGCTGGCGCCGGGCCTTTCCGGCTCTTCGGAAAGAGGCCCTCGCGGCATTGAGACGTTTGAAGCACTTCGCGGGCCGGCTCGTTGCGGCCGTCATGATCGGCCTGATCCGGGCTCTGTTCGGTTTCCTGCGCCTGCTCGGGCCGGAACGCGCCAGTGATCTCGGAGGCTGGCTGCTGCGCAGCGTCAGCCCGCTGATCCCGGTCAATCGCGTCGCACTGGCCAATATCCGTGCCGCCTTCCCGGAGAAGAACGAGGCCGAAGTCCGGACGATCGCGCGGGGAGCCTGGGAGAATCTCGGCCGCACCGCTGCCGAGTACGCGCATCTCAAGACCCTCTTCGACTATGACGACGACAACCGGGATGCTCCCTCGCGGGTCGAGGTCTCCGGCATCGAGCATTTCGTCGCGCTGAAGGATGACGAGAAGCCAGGACTGATCTTCTCGGCGCATCTCGCCAACTGGGAGCTCCCGGCGATCTGCGCCGCGGCCTACAAGCTCGACACAACCGCGGTCTTCCGCGCGCCGAATGACCCGGCAATCGCCAACGTGGTGCACGAGATTCGCTCCGGCGCCATGGGCGGGCTTGCCGCGGCGAAGCAGGGCGCTGCCTTCGCGATGCAGGGCGTGCTTGAGAAGGATGGCCATCTCGGCATGCTGATCGACCAGCATTTCACCCGGGGCGTGGTGATCCCCTTCCTGGGCCGCCCGGCCCTGACCAACCCGATCCTCGGCAAGTTCGCACGCCGCTTCGACTGCCCGGTCCATGGCGTGCGGGTCATCCGGCTGCCGGGGCAGCGCTTCCGGCTGGAACTGACACCGCCGCTCGACCTGCCCCGCGACGAAGCCGGCGAGATCGACGTCACGGGCGCCATGGCGATGATGACCGCGGTGGTGGAAGGCTGGGTGCGCGAGCACCCTGAGCAATGGCTCTGGATGCATCGGCGCTGGCGCCCGAACATGATCAAGGCGGCTGCGCTGGCGAATTACGGGGATACGACCTGGCCACAGCCCAAATTCAAGGCAACGTGATTTCCAAGTGAGGCTTATTGAGCGCTTTGGTAACGTCTCGCAGTCAGCTTGAAGCCGAGTTTCGAGAATGACCCGCCGGTTACGCGCCTTTTCTGCCTTCCTTGCTGCCCTCGCGTTTGGCGGCGCGACAGCGCTTGCCCAGACGCCGGCCAAGCCGCCAAGGGCGGTGATCGAACTTTTCACCAGCCAGGGCTGCTCATCCTGCCCCGCGGCCGACGCCCTCTTCGTCGAGTTGGCCAAGGACCCGAGCCTGATCGCCCTCACCATGCCGGTGACCTATTGGGATTATCTCGGCTGGAAGGACACGCTCGGCCAGGACGTTTTCAGCAAGCGCCAGAAATATTACGCCAAAGGTCGCGGCGACGGCCAGATCTACACGCCTCAGGCCGTGATCAACGGCGCTTCGCACATGGTCGGCTCCGACAAGGCCCTGATCGAGCAATCGCTCAAGGAGCACGCGAGCCCGGCGCTTCCGGTCTCCGTCACCCTGTCCGAAGCCTCCGGCCACCTGAGCATCAAGCTCGATCCCACCGGAACCGGCAGCGAGCGTGGCGGCGGTGTCTGGCTGGTGCCGATCTCGCGCCTTGTCACGGTGCCCATCGAACGCGGTGAGAACAAGGGCAAATCGGTGACCTACGCCAATGTCGTGCGCGGCATCGTCAAGGTTGGCGAATGGACCGGGGCGGCCACGACGATGTCGGTCCCGCTCGCGACGACACAGCTTCCGAATGCCGACGCTTATGTCGTCCTGGTGCAGGGCGACCAGCCCAATCGGGTGATCCTGGGCGCCGCACGCAGCCCGCGCTGAGGCTTCAGAGCAGGACCACCTTGTTCGGTAGCTCGTCGACGTCGTCTGCCGCTGGCGGCGCATGGCGGGCAAGAACGCTGCCGACCGCTCCAACCGCATCGATCAGACCTTCGCGCAGGCGGTCCTCCTTCGCTGCCGCGAGCAGCGGCTCGATGATGCCGCGCCAGACCGCCTGATCGATCGTCTCGTCT
>NZ_JBFTRC010000084.1:0-31786 GCF_056399325.1 Allobosea sp. 01N443 | reverse complement strand
GGTCTGGTTTGGGCCGGTGACGTTCTATGGCGGCTCGGAACCATTCATGACGGTCTCGGTCGCCGGCAATCGCTCGGCGGTCGGAGTGGCGGTCGCGGAGGTCAATCTCAAGTTCATCTGGGATGTGATCTCGGCGATAAGGGTGGGGCGAACCGGCGAGGCGTTCGTGCTCGACCAGCCGGGGCGCCTTGTCGCTCATCCCGATATCAGCCTGGTGCTGCGTGCCGACGAAGCCGCAACGCAACCGCTTCAGGCCTTGCGGGCCGCCATGCTGGCGCGCCCCGGCCAAGCGATCACCGGGCTGGATATCGCGCGAAACACGGTGCTGGCCGCCATGGCGCCGATCCCCGGCGTCGATTGGAGCGTCATCGTAAAGCAGCCCGTGACTGAGGCATTCCGCCGGATCAACGCCGCACTTTGGCGCACCGGGGTGCTGCTCATTGCGGGAACGGCCCTTGCGGCGGTGCTTGCCTATTGGCTGACGCAGCGCATGGTCGGGCCGATACGGCTCCTGGAGGAGGGCGTCGCGCAGATCGGCGCAGGGCAGTTCGACCACCGGATCAGCCTGGGCACGGGCGACGAGTTCGAGCGGCTAGCCACCCGGTTCAATGAGATGGCCGGTGAATTGGCCGTGTCCCAGGAACGCTCCGAACGCATCAGCCGGCTCCGGCGCTTTCTCGCGCCGCAAGTGGCCGAACTCGTCGACCGTACGGGGGATGACGGCGTGCTCGACGGACGACGGGTCGAGGTCGTCGTGGTCTTCTGCGATTTGCGCGGCTTCACCGCCTTCTCGGCGCAGGCTGAGCCCGAAACCGTGATGGGCGTGCTCGGCGAGTACTACGGCGCCATCGAAGCGGTGGTCAGCGCGCATGGGGCGACGCTGATGGGCTTTTCCGGGGACGGAGCGATGGTCCTGGTCAACGCGCCGGTTTCCTGCCCTGACCCGGCCCTGCGCGCCGTCACCATGGCGAGCGACATGCAAATGAGCGTGCAGAAACTTCTGGTCGGATGGCGCAGCCGGGGCCACCAGCTTGGCTTTGGCGTGGGGCTGGCCATGGGGCCGGCCACGGTCGGGCGGATCGGCTCGGAAGGCCGCCTCGATTACGCTGCGATCGGCAACGTCACGAACCTGGCATCGCGCTTATGCGCGAGCGCCCGGGATTCCGAGATCCTAATCGATCGCGTCGCGGCCCGCGCGGTTGGTTCCAGCGTGCCGCTGGCTGAGCTGGATCCGCGGAGTCTGAAAGGGTTCGACCAACCCGTTCCCGTCTTCGCCGTTGTCTTCGGCATCGGACATTAGATCATCGGACCAGATATCGTATCCGATCCGATGATCTAACCATCCGGGATGGCATCGGCTTTCCCGAAAACCGCAATCCACCTTTCGGGCCGATGCCTTAGGTGCCGGCGGCGCCGCTCGTGGAGCAGATTGGCTCCTGATAGCGCGCCGGCGACGATGGCCGTTGATCAGGGACAAACATATCCGGTTGGGTCCGGGACGCAGCGCGCGCCCGTGGGCAGTATCAATGCGCCGCGTGGATCCCGCCGGACATAATCGCCGTTGGGCAGCTGGAAACCGCCGCTTTGGTCGGGTGTCACGCGCGTGCCGTCAGGCAGGACGAAGTCGCTGCCCGACCTTATGATGCGCTTCTCGGGCGTGCTGTCCGGCACGATAACCTGACGCACTGGCGTCGGGCTGCATGCTGTGAGTGCGGTGACGCAGAGTAGCGTCGCAAATGGCGTCCTGATCATGAGGCATTGTTGCCGGAGGACGGAACCGAGCGCAAGGCGGATGCTCCCGCATTGCTGCCGACGAAGTCCGAGGTTGTTGTGATTGTCCAGCTCCACTCCCCACTCCCCTTCAATCATGGGTTGAGGCAGGCAATGTTCGGCGCGCGGCCCCGGCCCTGGAAGAGCCTGGCGCAGAGCGTCGAGCTGGCAGGGGCATCGGGATCAACGAGGAAGTCAGGCGGTGGCGCGAAGAAGGCACGGGTTTGCCGTCTTCGCGCCCGAACCTGCTCGTTATTCCACGGCGACGATCTTGCCGCCCTCCCATTTGAACATCGAGAACGCCGGCGAGCTGAGATCGCCATTCTTGTCGTAGGCCAGCTTGCCGATGGCGGTGGTGATGGGCCCTCCGGACTTCAGCGCTGTCGCGACTGCGGCGGCATTGGTGGCCTTGCCGGCTTTCTCGATGCCGGCCTTCAGCACTTCGACCGCGGCATAGGCATTGAGCGTGAAGGCTTCCGGCGGGATACCCTTGTCCTTGAGAACTTTGACCGCTTCCGCGGAGTCGGGGTTCTTCAGCGCATCTGTCGCGTTGGTGAAGAGTGCGCCTGCCGCCGTCTCATTGGCGATCGCCCAGAACTCCGTGTTGGAAAGCCCCTCGCCGCCGATGATGGTGGCCTTGAGCCCGGCGTCGCGAAGCTGCCGGGCGAGGAGACCACCTTCCGGATGGTAGCCGCCGAAATAGATCAGGTCGATATTGGCGGCCTTGAGACGCGTGGTGATGGCCGAGAGATCCTTTTCGGCCGGTGTCAGCGACAGGTAGAGCGCCTCGTTCAGGCCGCCGGCGTTGATCCCCTTCTTGAAGGCATCCGCGAGGCCTTTGCCGTAGGTGCCCTTGTCGTGGATGACCGCAATCCGCTTGTCCCTGAGATTCTTCAGGACATAGTTGGCGGCGACCTCGGCCTGCTGATCATCGCGGCCGCATGTCCGCAGAACATTGGTCAGCCCTCGGGTGGTGAGTGACGGCGCCGTAGCTGTCGGCGTGACCATCAGCACGCCGTTCTCGGCAAAGACATCGGACGCGGGAATCGCGACGCCCGACGTCACCGGCCCGACAACGAAGCGCACCTTGTCCCCGACCAGCAGATTGGCGGCCGAAACGCCCTGCTTGGGATCACCGGCATCATCGGCAAGCTTGAGCACCAGCTTCTCGCCGAGCACGCCGCCCTTCTTGTTGATGGCGTCGATCGCCGCCTCTGCGCCGTTTCGCACCTGGTCGCCATAGGCAGCGACCGGACCCGTCAGTGGTGCGATGAGGCCGATGACGATATCGGCCCGTGCGGCCGGCGCCGAGGCGAGCAGCGTGGCAGCAAACGCCGCACTGACGAAGAACTTGAACTTGCTCATCACAATCCTCTCCTCAACTGGCTCGCAGTTCCTGTCCTGGATGCGAGCCTTCGTGGTGAAGCGGTCGAATACCCTGCCACTGCGCGGGGAGGCCGGGCAGGGGCGAAACGTGCATAGAGATCGCTCGCGGGTTTTATAGGGCAGCAGGCCTGCCCGCGGCACTGCGCCCGCCAGGTGGGGTGGGTGTCAAAATTGCCGKGTCGGCCGGGCGAGCGGCTGCCCTCCGTCCGTGGGCATGTCCTGCGGCGCAGAGTCCATGCCTAATGCGGAGCTGCATGCTGCCGCCCCACGCAAAACTGCGTGGATGTCATCGCTGCGGAGCTCGGGCCCTAGTTCTGCCGCGTCGCTGCGAACCATGCCGCAGCCCGCAGCATCGCGGCCTCCTCGCCAAAACCCGACACGGCCGCGACGGCCTCCTCGCAGAGCCGGTCGCGCTCGCGCTTGGCGCCGGCGAGACCGAGCGCGCTGATCAGGGTCGCCTTGCCCTTGTCCTGGTCCTTGGCCGTGGCCTTGCCCATCTGCTCCTGGCTCGCCTCGACGTCGAGGACGTCGTCGGCCACCTGGAAGGTGGCGCCGACTGCCCGGCCGTATTGCCCAAGCGCGGCAAGGGCGGCCTCATCGGCGCCGCCGAGGCGCGCACCGATCTCGACGCTGGCCGCCAGCAGCGCCCCCGTCTTCATCGCCTGCAGTCGACGAATTTCGTTCTCGGCCAACGCGTTCGAGCCCGGGTCGAAGCGTCCCTCCGCCGCGAGATCGAACATCTGGCCGCCGACCATGCCGCCGAGCCCGGACGCCCGGGCGAGGCAAAGCACCAGCGCCGCGCGGACCGCACCCGACTCGTGGGTGGCTGGGTCGGCAAGGACCTCGAAGGCGAGCGTCTGCAGCGCATCCCCGGCCAGGATCGCGGTTGCCTCGTCGAAGGCCCTGTGGACCGTCGGTCGTCCGCGGCGCAGATCGTCATCATCCATCGAAGGCAGGTCGTCATGGACGAGCGAATAGCAATGCAGCAGCTCGACGGCTGCGCCGGCTCGCAAGGCCTGCGCTTCGCTGGCCCCGAAGAGCAGTGCCGTCTCGACCGTCAGGAAGGGCCGCAGGCGCTTGCCACCGCCGAGCGCGCCATGGCGCATGGCCGCGAGCAGCCGTTCGGGGCGCGCGATCTCGCCCGCTCCCGGAACAGCCTGGAGCAGACCGTCGAGGAGGGCCTCGATCGCATCGGCCGTCTGTGAAAGACGGGCCGGAAGGGCGTCATCTGCGGCGGAACTCATGCGCTGATCTCGCGTTCGCAACGGTGGCGGGGGCTTGCCGGATGGGGGCGGGATCGTCAAGTTGCGGGGGCATGGCGGTCATGGCGGGTCACGAGCAAACGCGGCGGCGAGGAATTGTCGGCCGCGCATTGGGGTGGTGTTTTCGCATCCTCATCGGGCTCGCCGTTGTCCTGGCGCTCGGGCTGCTGATCTTTCGGTTCATGCCCGCTCCCTCGACGCTGATGCTCGCGCGCTGGCTGAGCTTTCAGCCGGTGGAACGGCAATGGGTGCCGCTCACGCAGATTTCGCCTTCGCTGATCCGCGCCGTCATCGCCGCCGAGGACCAGCGCTTCTGCAGCCATTCTGGCGTCGACTGGATCGAGCTCAACGCCGTGCTCGATGATGAGGATGGCCCGAGCCGCGGCGCTTCGACGCTGACCATGCAGACGGCTAAGAACGTCTTTCTCTGGCCGGGGCGCTCCTATCTGCGCAAGGCGCTCGAGATTCCGCTCGCGCTCGTGATCGACTTCGCCTGGCCGAAACAGCGGATCATCGAGGTCTATCTCAACGTCGCCGAGTGGGGCGATGGCGTTTTCGGCGCGGAAGCCGCCGCCCAACGCCATTTCCGCAAGCCTGCCGCCCGCCTGAACACTGGCGAGGCTGCACGGCTCGCCGGTGCGCTGCCGAATCCGATCCTGCGCAATCCCGCCAAGCCGAGCCGCGGCCTGCAATCGGCGAGCGGGCGAATCCAGCGCCGTATGGCGCAGCTCGGATCGCTTGGGGATTGCGCCGTGCCTTCCGGCATGAAAGATGTCGATTAGGCCTAGTCATCCCCTCTGCGAGCGTGTATGGCCATCGCCTCACGAGATTGATCCGTCGTCGTGGCGGTGGCGTGGCTCTGCGGCCTGCGCTTCCGGACGGCGGCACGATGGAGAGTACAATGGCCGTTCCGAAGAGAAAGACTTCGCCGTCGAAGCGCGGCATGCGCCGCTCCGCCGACGCGCTGAAGCAGCCCACCTATATCGAAGACAAGAACTCCGGCGAACTGCGCCGTCCGCACCATGTCGATCTGAAGAGCGGCATGTATCGCGGTCGCCAGGTGCTGAAGGCCAAGACCGAGGCCTGAGCCCCGGTTGTAGGCTTGCGAGTCTAGGAGCCGGCCGCGAGGCCGGCTTTTTCTTTGGCCAGTTTCCGCCGGCGCCTGCCAGGCCCTCTGCCGAGGAGCGATCTGTGATCGCGTCTCGATGGATGTCTCCGGTGCGGCTTCCGGATGATCCATCGGGACACCGCTGTCATGCGGCTCCTCGGCAGAGGGCCTGGCCTCACGCGACCAGGCGCTGCCGCTTCCTTCCGGCGCGCTGTGCCTGGGCCTCGTAGCGCCGCGCCGCGACCTGCGGCGTCTCGCGCGCCCGGCGCGCGAACGGACCGATTTCGGCGTGACTGGCCGCGATCTGCAGCAGCAGCATCGTCGATGCATCGGGAAGCGCCTGGTGGCTTCTCGCCCCGTATTGCTGATCCCGCATGTGCCACTCCGGAACGCTAGGGTTGCGCTGGAGGTAAAGTTGCAATCCAGGGGCCGGCCTTAACCGGGCGTTAAGCCAGAAACCTGCATCGTTTCGAAACATCTCCCGATCTCGTTCGGCCAGGACGGCACGACGCCAAAGGTGTCCCGCGGCCTGCGCCTCTAAGGCCCTGCACCGATGCCTGCGCCATCGATCCTGAGTACCCGTGACGAAACGATCGTCGACCCGCGCAGCCTGCTCTCCTCGATCGGCGAGGTGGTCTACAGCTGGGACATCGCCAGCGATTCGCTGAACTGGGGTCCGAACGCCGCCGAGGTTCTGGGACCGATTCCGGTAGCTGCGATGAGCCGCGGTCTCGCTTTCGCCGGGCTGGTGGAGCCGGGTAGCGGCCGCAGTCGCTACGACGCGATCTTCTCGACCGGCGGACAGGACCATGGCGAAGGTGCGATCTACCGCACCCGCTACGCAGCCGATCTCGGCGGCCGCAAGATGTGGATCGAGGATGCCGGCCGCTGGTTCGTCGGCATCGACGGTCAGCCTGCCATGGCGCGCGGCGTGCTGCGCATCGAGCGCTCTGTGCGGCCCGACGAGCTTACCGCGCAGAGTCGCGACGTCTGTGACCGCGGAGCGCTGGTCGAGCGCCTCGAAACATCGCTGCAGGAGCATCTCGCGGCGGAGCGACCGGTAGTCGTGCTGATCGCGGCGATCGACGAACTCGCGCGTCTCAACGATGATTTCGGCCATGAGGCCACCGATGAGATCATCGGCGTGGTCCAGGAAAGGCTGCGCTCGGTGATGCGCCGACGCGACCATCTGCTGCGCTATTCCAGCAATCGCTTCGCCATCCTGCTCGCAGGCTGTCCGCAGAACCAGATCGAGCCGGCGGCGCGGCGCTTCATCAAGGCCGTCGCACAGTCCGCGATCGAGACCGGGCGCGGCATTGCGCTGGTGCGTCTGCGCGTCGGGGCGGCCGTCGCGCCGGATCTCTCGCGCCATGCCGGTACGCTGGTCTCGGCCGCTGAGAACGCCCTTGCCGGCGCCAAGGCGGGCGCGGTCGATACCGTCGTCATCGCACGTCAGCGCGAGTTGCGTGAGCCGGCGCCGGACCACAGCGGATTCGATATCCAGGCCCTCGCGGCACTGAACGAACGCCGCGTCCGGCTGGCGCTGCAATCCGTCGTGGAGGCCAGAACGCGCGAGGTTGCCTTCCACGAAGCGCTGCTGCGGGTCGGCCATGGATCGGAAGGGCTGTTCTTCTCGGCGGCAGAGCTGATTCCGCTGCTCGAGCGGCGCGGGCTCGTCCGGCTCTTCGATCACCGCGTGCTTGAGCTCGCCGTCGAAATGCTCGCGGCCGATCCGAACATGACGCTCTCGATCAACGTCTCGCCGCGCTCGCTCGGCGATCCGGAATGGCTCGACGCCTTCCTGGCCTGCACCCGCTCATCCCGCGGCCTCGCCGGGCGGCTGATCGTCGAGATCACGGAGACTGCGACGATCGAGGATCCGCGCCGCCTGGCCCGCCTGCTCGGCAAGATCAAGGATCAGGGCGCACGCATCGCGATCGACGATTTCGGCGCCGGCCACACCTCGCTGCGGCATCTGCGCGCCTTCCCGATCGACATCCTGAAGCTGGACGGCGCCTTCACGCAGAACCTGCGACGTTCGACCGATGACCGCTTCTATGTCCGCACGCTGATCGACCTCGCCCGCCATCTCATGGTCGACACTGTCGCCGAATGGGTCGATGACGAGTTGCAGGCGACCATGCTCACCGATTGGGGCGTGACCTATCTGCAGGGGCATCTCGTCGGCAAGGCCGAACTCTGGCAGCCTGCGGTGCCCTCAGAGCTGCATCGGGCGGTGGGCTGAGCCGAGGCAGGGAGCGGTCTCGGGCAAGCGATCGGCCCGAGACACTCTTGATCAGGACGGGCCCGGGGCAAGCCCGGGCCTGGGGCATTGCCCGCTCACTTCGTCTTGGCGAGCTTGTCCAGCCGGTCGCGCATCTCGGAGAGTTCCCGCTTCAGGTCGCCGAGTTCGTCGCCCTTGCCGGCGGCTGGCGCTGCATCGCCCTTCGGCTGGCCGGAGGCTGCTGCGGCAGCAAAGGGGTTGAACAGCCGGAAGGCTTCCGTGAACATCGCCATATTGGCGCGGGTCTGGGCCTGGATCGCGTCCAGCCCGGTGCCGCCGAAGGCGCCGCCGGTAAAGGCCTTGCCCATCATGTCGCGGAACTGGTTCTGGTCCTTCGTGAGATTCTCCATGGAGAACTCGAGATAGCGCGGCACCAATGCCTGCATGCTGTCGCCGTAGAAGCGGATCAACTGGCGCAGGAAGGTGATCGGCAGCAGATTCTGCCCGTCCTTGCTTTCTTCGTCGAAGATGATCTGGGCCAGCACGGAGCGCGTGATGTCCTCGCCGGACTTGGCGTCGTAGACCACGAAATCCTCTCCGCCGCGGACCAGGCCCGCCAGATCCTCGAGGGTGACGTAGGAGCTCGTGCCCGTGTGATACAACCTGCGATTGGCGTATTTCTTGATGACTGTCGGTTCTTTTTCGCTGGCCATCATACCCTGCATCGCGTTGATCCGGGCCTGACATTTCAGGTCCAGCGGAACGATCCTCCCGGCAACGATAACCTGTCAGCCGCATGCTGCAAGTTTTTTGAACGTTTTTCAATCAATCTTACCAAGCGGAACGGCGGGAGGGGCGAGCCAGTGCTGCGATGCAGCACGGTCACCGGCACCCGATCCGCGCTCTCCCTCTCTTGGCCGGCTTGACGCGGCCGCGGCAGCCTTCGAAGGTGAGAGCCGAACCTGGTGGCCTGTCCCTGGCGAGCCATCACGACAACAGCGAGGAACTCTCCATGGCCGATACTGACATCGTAATCGTCGGCGCAGCGCGCACGGCGGTCGGCGCCTTCAACGGCGCTTTCGCCAACACGACGGCACACGATCTCGGCGCTGCCGCGATCAAGGAGGCGCTCGCCCGCGCCAAGGTCGAGGGCGGTGAGGTCAATGAAGTCATCATGGGCCAGATCCTGACCGCCGGTCAGGGCCAGAATCCGGCCCGACAGGCTGCGATGAAGGCCGGCATCCCGCAGGAAGCGACCTCCTGGGGCCTCAACCAGCTCTGCGGCTCGGGCCTGCGCGCGGTCGCCATCGGCCTGCAGCAGATCGTCAATGGCGACGCCGACATCATCGTTGCCGGCGGCCAGGAATCGATGTCGATGTCGCAGCATGCCGCGCATCTGCGTAACGGCACCAAGATGGGCGACACCAAATTCATCGACACGATGATCAAGGACGGGCTCTGGGACGCCTTCCACGGCTACCATATGGGCACCACTGCCGAGAACGTCGCGACCAAATGGCAGATCAGCCGCGAGGAACAGGACAGGTTCGCCGTCGGCTCGCAGAACAAGGCCGAGGCTGCGCAGAAAGCCGGCCGGCTCAAGGACGAGATCGCTCCCTTCACCGTCTCGACCCGCAAGGGCGATATCGTCGTCGATCAGGACGAATATCCCCGTCACGGGGCGACGCTGGAGGCCATGGCCAAGCTGAAGCCAGCCTTCTCGAAGGACGGCACGGTGACTGCCGGCAACGCGTCTGGCCTCAATGACGGCGCTGCCGCTCTCGTCCTGATGACCGCCAAGGAAGCAGCCAGGCGCGGTCTTACCCCGCTCGCCCGCATCGCCTCCTGGGCCACTGCCGGCGTCGACCCGGCCATCATGGGCACGGGCCCGATCCCGGCGACGCGCAAGGCACTGGAGAAAGCCGGCTGGAAGATCGGCGATCTCGACCTCGTCGAGGCCAATGAGGCCTTCGCGGCGCAGGCGCTCGCGGTCAACAAGGACCTCGGCTGGAACCCCGATATCGTCAACGTCAATGGCGGCGCGATCGCGATCGGCCATCCGATCGGCGCCTCCGGCGCGCGCGTCCTGGTCACGCTCCTGCATGAAATGGCCAAGCGCGACGCCAAGAAGGGGCTCGCCACGCTCTGTATCGGCGGCGGGATGGGTGTCGCCATGGCGGTGGAACGCTGAGCCTTCACCATGGCGAAGCAGACGACGCTCTATCGCTATCTCACGGGGCCCGATGACGCAGCCTTCTGTCATCGGGTCTCGGAGGCCTTGAGCAGAGGCTGGGAGCTCTATGGCCCCCCGACCCTGACTTATGACGCCAAGGAACAGCGCGTCATCTGCGGCCAGGCCATCATCAAGGACGTGGACGGGCCCTATTCGCCCGACCTGAAGCTCGCGGAACAATAGCTCAAAAGACCAAAACGAAGAGGGGACAACCAGATGACGAAGGTCGCGTTGGTCACGGGGGGGACGCGGGGTATCGGCGGAGCGATCAGCCGGACCCTGCAGGCGGCAGGCTACAAGGTGGCGGCCAACTATGCCGGCAATGACGAGGCGGCGGCCAAGTTCAAGGCGGAAACCGGCATCCCGGTCTATAAGTGGGATGTCGGCGATTACGATGCCTGCACTGCCGGCATCGCAAGCGTCGAGGCGGAGAACGGGCCGGTCGACATTCTGGTCAACAATGCCGGCATCACCCGCGACGGTTTCTTCCACAAGATGACCAAGGACCAGTGGTCCGCCGTCATCCGCACCAATCTCGATTCGCTCTTCAATATGACGCGGCCGGTGATCGAGGGCATGCGCGGGCGCAGCTTTGGCCGCATCATCGTGATCTCGTCGATCAACGGCCAGAAGGGCCAGATGGGCCAGGTGAACTACTCCGCGGCCAAGGCGGGCGATATCGGCTTCGTCAAGGCGCTTGCCCAGGAGAACGCCAACAAGGGCATCACCGTCAATGCGATCACGCCCGGCTATATCGGCACCGACATGGTCGCTGCCATGCCGGAGGAGGCGCTGAAGCGCGTTGTTGCCGGTATTCCCGTCGGCCGGCTCGGCAAGCCCGAGGAGATCGCCCAGATGGTCGCTTTCCTCGCTTCCGATCACGGTGCCTTCACCACCGGCGCGACGTTCGCGGTCAATGGCGGGCAGTATATGGCGTGAGCGTGTTCGGGCTGTCGGCGCGAGCCGCGCCGACAGCCCTCAAGTCGAGGCGCCCGCGGCAAACGCGGCTTCGGCCTGGCGATGAGGGCAGGCGGGATGCGCCTTTACGCTGAGGCTTCCTGCCAGCGCCGGTACAGCCCGGCGATGTCGTTGGAGCAGAACAGATCCATGCCGTCCCTGATCTGCTCCACCGGCCAATCCCACCAGGCCATCTCCAGCAGCATGACGATGTCGGCTTCGGTGAAGCGCGTGCGGATCGGCCTGGCCGGGTTGCCGCCGACGATCGAGTAGGGCTCGACATCCCTGGTGACGAGGGCACGGCTGCCGATCACGGCACCATGGCCGATCCGGATGCCCGGCATGATCATCGCCTCCGCACCAATCCAGACATCGCTGCCGACCACGGTGTCGCCGGCCGGCCGGAAGGCGTCGCGCGCACCGGCGAATGCAGGTTCTTCCGACATGTAGAAGAAGGGGAAGCTGGAGACCCAGTCGTTCCGATGCCCCTGGTTACCGGCCATCATGAAGCAGGCGCCGGTCCCGATCGAGCAGAAGCTGCCGATGATGAGCTTGTCGACATCGGCGAGGTCGGGCCGCAGATAGCGGGCACAGTCGTCGAAGGAATGCCCGTGATAGTAGCCGGAATAGTAGCTGTACCGACCGACGATGATGTTGGGGTTGGTCACCTGTTCCGACAGAAGCCTGCCCTTGAACGGGCCTTCAAAGGCGTTCGCCATCCCGGCGTGCTCCCGTCGTTCAGCGCAAATCCAGCGAGATTGAAGCGGGCAGATGACCCAGAGCGATCGAAGGGAAATCCGGGAACCGCTCCGGGGCTTTACCGATCGGTGCCCGCGTCTCTTCTTCAGTGCCTAGCGCCAGCGTCCGAAGGCATCGTCAAGCGTCTGGCTGCCCGAGACACCCTTCTCGAAGGTGATGATGCCGCGTCGTCCGGACGCGAAACGCAGCGGGATGTCGATCCAGCTGCGCGTCTGCATCAGCTCGATATTGCGGTCGATTTCCACCGGCACATTCGAGAGCGCGGCCACGAAGAGATTGTCGCCGAGCGCGGAGGCGATGGCGGAGAGTGGTGCGCCCCGTTCGTTCTCGTCGGTCTTGAGCTGCGGCACGCCGACCTCGCGGATCGCGTCGGTCGTGGCATCACCTGTCCGCGTGAAGCGCAGGCCARTGATATGCGAGGCCGGGAAGGCGCTGTCGGTATTGCGGCGGATGGTGAAGTCGAGGCTCAGGCCGGCATCCGGTACCTCGACACTCGCACGCACGATGGTCTCGACCGGGCGACCCTGCCCGGCGCTCTCGCTGTCGAGCCGCCAGACGACCCGGCCATTGACGGCTTTCGGCTGCTGCGGGGTTTCCGGCACCTCGGTGTAGAGAATGGCGCGCTGGGCGACGGCGATCTCGCTGCCTTGTGAGGCTGTCGCGCCACCAGGCCGTGTGGCCGGTCCTGCGCCTGTCGCTCCGGCATCGCCGACCCGGTCGTTCAGCTTGCCGGCGCTGTCCGGCTGCGACTGCTGGACCTGCGCCTCGGTCCGAGGGCGCTGCGCCGCCGTGTCGGAGGGATTGACCTTGTTGACATAGAAGGCAGTCGCCGCGATCGCGACGACCGCAAGCGCGACGCCTCCGCCGACGATCGCGGTGCGGATATGACCGGGATCGACGCGGCGTTCGCGCGGAGGAGCGACGCGTGGGCGGACCGGCTGCGTGTCGACCGGCTCCTGGCTGTCGACCGAGCGGCTTTCGAACGGGTCGATGACGGGGCTCGCCCCGACCTCCTCATGGGCCATATCGGCCGGCAGAGCAGGCTCAGGCTCTGGTTCCGGAGCGGGGCGGATCGTCGTCGTGGCGGGGCGCTGGGTCTCAGCCTCGTCGTAATCGGCCTCGACACGCGACATCGCCTCGTCGAGCGCCAAGCGCTCGCGCATGATCTCGGCCTCGCCGACCGGTGGGTCGAGACTCCGCAGCTGGGCGACCAGAGCTGTCCGGGCGCGGTCATAGACCGCGCGGCGCGCTTCCGGGGACTTGTCGGGCAGCCCGGCGATCGCGCGCGCCAGGATGGGATAGAAATCGGCCATTGGCCTCAATTGTCCGTGTTGGGCTCGCCCGTCAACCCTCGAAAGGATTGTGGACGAGGATGGTGTCGTCGCGCTCGGGGCTGGTCGAGAGCACGGCGACAGTGGCGCCGATCAGCTCCTCGATGCGGCGGACATATTTGATCGCCTGGGCCGGCAGGTCCGCCCATGAACGGGCATTGGCGGTCGAGCCTTCCCAGCCTTCGATCGTCTCATAGATCGGCTCGACGCGGGCCTGATCGCTCTGGCCGGCAGGCAGATGCTCGAGCACGGCGCCGTCGAGGCGATAGCCGATGCAGACCTTGATCTCCTTGAAGCCGTCGAGGATGTCGAGCTTGGTCAGCGCGATGCCGTCGATGCCGGAGGTCTTCACGGTCTGGCGCACCAGGCAGGCGTCGAACCAGCCGCAGCGGCGCTTGCGCCCGGTGACGACGCCGAATTCCTTGCCCTTCTGGCCGATCAGTTCGCCGGTCTCGTCAAAGAGCTCGGTCGGGAAGGGGCCTTCGCCGACGCGGGTCGTGTAGGCCTTGGCGATGCCGAGCACATAGCCGACCGCGGAGGGGCCCAAGCCGGAGCCGGTCGCGGCCTGGCCGGCGACGATGTTGGAGGAGGTCACGAACGGGTAGGTGCCGTGGTCGACATCGAGCAGCGCGCCCTGTGCGCCTTCGAACAGGATGCGCTTGCCGGCGCGGCGCTCGGAATCGAGCAGCGCCCAGACCGTGTCGGSATAGGGCAGGACCTGCGGCGCGACCTTGGTCAGCTGCTCGAGCAGCTCGGAGGCATCGACCTCGCCGATGCCGAGCCCGCGACGCAGCGCGTTGTGATGGGCGAGCAGGCGCTCGATCTTGGCCTTCAGGATCGCGGGGTCCTTGAGGTCGATGACGCGAATCGCACGCCGGCCGACCTTGTCCTCATAGGCGGGGCCGATGCCACGCTTGGTCGTGCCGATCTTCAGCCCGGCATTGCTGGTCTCGCGGAAATGGTCGAGCTCGCGGTGCAGCGGCAGGATCAGGGTCGCGTTGTCGGCGACGCGCAGGTTCTCGGGCGAGATCGCGACGCCCTGGGCGCGCAGCCGCTCGATCTCCTCGACGAGATGCCAGGGATCGACCACGACGCCATTGCCGATGACCGAAAGCTTGCCGGGGCGAACGATGCCGGACGGCAGTAGCGAGAGCTTGTAGACGACGCCGTCGATGACGAGCGTATGGCCGGCATTGTGACCGCCCTGGAAGCGCACCACGACATCGGCCTGGCTCGACAGCCAGTCGACGATCTTGCCCTTGCCTTCGTCACCCCATTGGGCGCCGACCACCACCACATTCGCCATCGGACTGGTATCCCTGCCTCGTTGCCGCAAGCGCCGCGCACATGAAAAACCCCGACGCAAGGCCGGGGTTTCGGGGCAAGTCCTTGCAAGCCCTCATGGGCCAACATTGCGGCAAGGTCAAGATTGACCGCGTGCCGGAGAGGCGGCTGTCCGCACGGAGTTGCGCGCATCGGGCCTGATCCTGCGACCATCTGACACTCGCGCGCGGATCACCTGCCATCGAGCCGCACGAGTTCGATCAGCCTGGCGCAATCGGCCGCAATCCGCCGTTCCGCCAAATTGGTGATGCCCAGCAACAGGCCGCGGCGCTCGGGCGGCTCCGCATACCAGGGCGAGAGCGGCACCGGCGCGATCCCGAAGGGCAGGGCGCGCAAGGCGATGTCGAAATCGTCAGTGCCGGGCGGCAACTCCATCCGTACGGACAGGCCGCCGGTGGCATGGATGGCGAAAGCCCCTTCTGCGGTCTCCTGCAACTGCTGGAGCAGCAACTCGCGCCGTGCGCTGTAGAGCCGCTTCATGCGGCGCAGGTGGCGCAGATAATGGCCCTCGGCCAGGAAGCTGGCCACGGCATGCTGAAGCGCGGCGGACGGAGCCGGCGCGAGACAGGCGGCAATCGTGCCGAAGGCCTCCGCGACGGCGGCCGGAACCACCAGGAAGCCGAGCCGCAACGCCGGGCTGATCGTCTTGCTGAAGCTGCCCGCATGCAGGACGCAGCCATCCTRATCGAGCGAGGCGAGCGCTGGCGCTGCGCGTCCCTTGAGCTGCAACTCGCTGAGATAATCGTCCTCGACGATCCAGGCCCCCGCTTGCCGGGCCCAGTCGAGCAGAGCCAGCCGGCGTGCCAGCGACAGCGTCACCCCGAGCGGAGCCTGCTGCCCCGGGGTGACGACGGCCAGCGCCGCCTTCGGAGCGCGCCGTATGCCCTCGGTGACCGACAAGCCCTCGCCATCGACCGGCACCGGAATGGTCGTCATTCCTGCAAGCTGGAGGGCGCTGCGCGTCAGGGGAAAGCCGGGTTCTTCGAACCAGGCTGAGCGACCCTCGAGGCGTAAGGTACGGATGATGAGACCGAGCGAACCCGCAAAGCCGTTGGTTACCAGGACCTGGGTCGGCGTGCAGCGAATGCCGCGCGCGATGGCGAGATAGGCGGCGATCTCGCGACGCAGGTCCGGATGCCCGCGTGGATCGGGATAACCGACCGGCGCGACCGCGGCCTTCCGGGCAGCGCGCACCATCACCCGCGACCAGAGGGTGATGGGGAAGGCATCCTGCGCCGGAACGCCCATCTGGAAGGCGAGCGGTGCGTTCTCAAAATCGGGGAACAGCTCAGGAAAGGGCGGCCTGTCTTTGGGTTGCTCGGCTGCCGCCAGCACCGGCATCCTGTCCGCGACGTGCGTTCCGGCGGCGCCCTGCGACAGGATCCACTGCTCGTCGCTCAGCCTCTCATAGGCGGCCCTGACCGTTCCGCGGGCGATGCCAAGCTGCGCGGCAAGATCGCGCCAGGACGGCAGGCGCGCCCCGCCGGCGAGCTGGCCCTCCCGGATCGCATCGCGAATGGCGGCGTGAATCTGCAAGGCGAGCGGCGCCTTGGCGCTGCGGTCGATCTGGRTGCGGAGCGGAGCGGTCATCACATCATGGTATAGCCGTTTCTGTCGATCTTGGTGCTTTCTCATGCATCATCCGGCGCGCATTCTCCTGCCATCGAAATGAACGGAGAACGGAGATGAGCTTTCGAGCCTCTGCAGCCGGCGCGGCCCTGCTTGCCGCGCTCGCCCTTCCCGCCATCGCCTCGGCTCATTCGCCCAGGCCGGGCGGAGAGACGGTCAAGCCGGTATTCCGGCAGGCGATTCCCAACATTCCCGGCAAGAGCCTGGTCAGCGTCGAGGTGACCTACAAGCCCGGCGCGGCCTCGACCCCGCACCATCATGCCGGTTCGGCCTTCATCTACGCCCATGTGCTCTCGGGTGCGATCCGCAGCCAGGTCGATGACCAGCCGGCCCGGGTCTACCGGACCGGCGAGACCTGGTTCGAGGTGCCGGGCGCGCACCACACAATCAGCGAGAATGCCAGCAAGACCGAGCCGGCGCGCCTGCTCGCCGTCTTCATCGTCGACAGCACCGAAGAGGTGCTGACCACTCCCGATCACCAGTGAGGAGCGACCCCATGACCCAGCGTCTCGATTACACCAGCGTTTCGCCTGCCGGCATGAAGGCTCTTGGCGGAGTCTATGCTCATGTCGGCCAGTCCGGCCTCGCCAAATCCCTGGTCGACCTGGTCTATCTCAGGATCTCGCAGATCAATGGCTGCGCCTATTGCATCGACATGCATTCGCGCGATTTGCTCAAGGGCGGCCTTGCCGTCGAGAAGCTGGTGCTGGTGCCGGCCTGGCGCGAGGCGCCGAGCCTGTTCTCCGAGCAGGAGCGGGCCGCCCTGGCCTGGGCCGAAACCGTGACGCGTGTCGCTGACACCACCGTGCCCGATGCGGAGTTTGCGGCCGCCTCTGCCCAGTTCAGCGAGAAGGAACTGGCCGATCTGACGATCGCRATCGGCCTGATGAACGCCTATAATCGGATGGCGATCAGTTTCCGCGCCGTCCCTGCGGCGGTGCGGCGCTGAACCCTCGAGCATCGGCCCGAAAAGTGGATGGCGGTTTTCGGGAAAGCCGATGCGAACAGGGAAAAGTTAGATCATCGGGCCGGATACGAGATCCGCGCCGATCATCCAGTCAGTTCTGCGCCAGCGGGCGCGGCATGTCCGCCGGCTGGATTGGCCTGGACTCGAACGTGACCTCGCGGTCCCCCGGCCATTTCAGGCGGTAGGCGAGCTTGATCTCCTTCTCCGCGCCGGGGGCGAGATCGAAGGTCCAGGCCGAGACGCCGCGCTTGTCGCCGACCTGTTTCTCGGTGGGCGGCGTAGTCTGCGGCAGGGTCTCGACCGTGATCGAACTGTTCTCCGAGAAGGGCACGCGTTCCATGACGGTGACCTTGACCGGTTGAGCGTGGAGGCTCTTCACCACAGTCCTGAATTCGCGCAGATCCGTGCGCGTCTGGCCAAGCCAGGTCGGCTCGTTCTCCCGGCGGCGCACCGGGGCGCGGCTGACCTTGAGCTTGTCATCTGCGCCGAAGCCGAGCTCGACCTTGTCGCCGGGCGCGACCAGCCCGAGCCGGCCGCGGCCGATATAGGCGCCGTCACGGTGCAGCAGGACCTCGCCTGGAAGCAGCGGTGCCTCGTCCTCGTGGAGGAAGACGGCTTCGAGATAGGCTTTCTCCTCAAGCTCCGGCGTGGCGCGGGCCAGGAGCGTCGGGCTGACCTGGCCCTGGCTCAGCACCACGGCCTTGGACGTCGCGCCCTGGGGGACTGTGACGCGGCCAGGCACGATGAAGCTCGCCTGATAGGTACTGGTCTCGACCTGGGCCGTCTGGACTTCTGCCGGGCGCGCTGAATCCGCCATCTTGCGCGACTTCGCGGCCTCGAATTCGGCTTCGGCCCTCGCCTTGGCCGCCGCCATCGGGGCCGGCGCGGCACTGACGCGTGTGCGGCTCTCATAGAGAACCGCCGCATCGAGGAAGGCGACCTGCACCGGGGCGAGCTCGGGTGCGCGCGTGCCGCCCGCCGAGCGCGTGGTCGAGAGGGTCAGCGCGACGTCGGTCCAGTCCTCGCCGGTGCGCTGGCGCAGCTCCGCGCGGCGAATGAAGGTGATCTCGGGCTTGGCGGCGGCGCTGCCGGTCGCCAGCCTGGCCTCATAGCTCGGCAGCCAGTTCGCGCTGGTGACGCGGTAGCTGACGGTGAACTCGGCTGCGAGCGGGGCCTTGGCCTCGACCGCGATCGCGACGTCGCGCTTGGGTGCATTGCCGCGGCCGGCCTGTGGCCTTGTGCGCTCCAGAGCCTCGATTTCAGCCTGCGTATCCGAGACGCGGCTGCGGGCGATGCGCAGCTCGTCATTGACCTTGACCAGCGCGGTGCCGATCGCGTCGAACACGGCCGGCCAGTCGCTGATCGGCAGTGCCTTGCCGTCGGGGCCGAGCTTGTCGGGGCCCGTCTGGCCGAAACGCTCGATGGTCCCGCGTTTGGCTTCGATCGCGCTGACCTGACCTTCTAGCGTCTCCTTCTGCTCGCGCAGGGCCTTGAGCTTGGTCTCGATCACCGCATCGAGGCCCTGCCTGGCATCGCCGGGAACGGGGCGGACATCGACCGCGCCAATCGCGAAGGCGCCGTCACCCTTGCCTTCGACACGGATCGAGGCGGGATCGACCGCCGCCGGCAGGCCACGCAGCACGACCTGCGAGGCCCCCTGCAGCAATTCGGCCTTGCCGAGCCGCGTCACCACCGCGCCGTCGGGATAGACCGTGACCCGGTCGATCCGCGTCGGCAGTTCGATCTCGGCTGCGCTTGCAAGGCTCGGCGCGAAGATCAGGGCGGCGGCAAGTCGGCTCATCATCAGGCATTCCCCCCGAGGCAAATCAGTGCGGCGGATTGGCGCGTCGGAATTCGGCGCGGCCAAGGCGGAATTGGGCCGGAATGCGGATGTGCCCTGGCTTTCAGGCCCTGGCGCGCATGCTCATGTGAGGCTTGACGCGATGTGCGATGAAATTCCGCAATTCGGTCACGCGCCGCTCGCTGTCCAGAACCTCTTCATCGAGGCCGTGAGCCCAGGCGAGATCATGCCGCGTCGGCTCGGCATCGAGCGCGTAGAGATCGGCAAGCCAGCTCTGCGCCGCCGCTTCGTCCTTGCGGAAACCTTCCGCGATCAGGGCTGGCACCATGCGCCCGAGGATCGAGGCGACCTGACCGAGCGGGAATTCGGGATGATATTGCACGCCCCAGAAGGTGCCGCCGTCATGGCGGATCTCGGCTGCATGCACGGCGCTGTAGGCATTCGAGGCGAGGACCGTCGTATCCGCCGGGGGCAGGGCGATGGTGTCGAGATGGATTGCGGGCGCATCGAAGCTGAGCGGGCGACCGGCGAGCAGCGGATGCGAGCGCCCGGCCTCGGTCAGGGTGATCTTGCGGGCGACGCCGATCTCGCGGCCCCTGGGGTTGGCGACGACGGTGCCGCCGGCGGCGACCGCGCCCATCTGGATGCCCCAGCAGGAGCCGAAACTGGGCGTGCCGCTGGCATAGATCGCCCGCATCAGCTCGATCTGGCGCGTGACCGACGGTTCGAGGTTGTAGATGTGCAGGGCTGAACCGGTGAGGAAGATGCCGTCATAGGACGAGAGCCCCGCACCGTCCGGCAGGTTCGCGCCGGCATCGGCGGGCAGGCAGATATCGGTGATGCTCTCGGGCGCGATCGAGCGCACGACATCGGCATAGGCTTCGCCCGGTTGGCTGCCATAGCCGGCAGCATGGCTCTCGCGCTGCTCCCGTGTGTTGCCATCGACGACGAGCAGGCGCAGCGGTCTCGAAACATGCAGCATGGTGGCAAACGCCTCTTGGGAGGGATGCGTCGGGCGACGGGCAGCCTTGCGCCTCATCTCATAGGATGCGACGGGGACACAAGGCTATTGAAGCGCATTCCGCCCCCGCACAGGCCGCAACCTTGTCCCCAGCCACCTCCCTGCCGCAGCGTGTCTGGGGCAACGCCTACCTGCTCCTGATCCTCACCACCTTGATGTGGGGCGGCAATGCCGTGGCGAGCCGGCTTGCCGTGGGGCAGATCTCGCCAATGGCGCTGACCTCGCTGCGCTGGGTATTCGTCTGCGCGATCCTGCCGTTGATGCTGCGGCGCGAGCTGAAGCACTATGCCCCGGTCCTGCTGGCGCATCGCTGGCGGATCATCATGCTCGGCGCCCTTGGCTTCACCGCCTTCAACGCGCTGATGTACCTCGCGGCCTATTCGACGACCGCGATCAATATCGGGATTCTGCAGGGCTCGATCCCGGTCTATGTGCTGATCGGGGCCTTCATCGCCTATCGCACGCCGATCGGCTGGATGCAGGCGATCGGCGTCGCAGTCACCATGCTTGGCGTCGTGGTGACGGCGAGCCGCGGAGACTTCGCGACGCTGGCGAATTTCAGTTTCGTGCCGGGCGATGTTTGGATGATCATCGGCTGCGTCTTCTATGCCGGCTACACGGTCGGGATCCGCTCGCGTCCGGCCGTGCCGGGGCTGGTCTTCTTCACGGCGATGGCGATCGTCGCCGGCATCGTCTCACTGCCGCTGCTCGGGCTCGAAATCTGGAACGGCAGCGTCATCTGGCCGACCCACGAAGGCTGGGCGATCCTGGCCTTTGTCGTGCTCGGGCCGTCGCTGCTCTCCCAGCTCTTCTTCCTGCGCGCGGTCGAGCTGATCGGACCTGGCCGGGCCGGCGTCTTCGTCAACCTGGTGCCGGTCTTCGCACCGATGCTCGCCGTGCTGATCCTGGGCGAGCGACTCGCGCTCTATCACGGGCTGGCGCTGACGCTGGTGCTCGGCGGCATCTGGATCGCCGAACATCGCGCCTCCAGGGCGTGATCCCTTAGATCAACGGATCGGATATCATATATATCCAGTCCGATGATCTAACCTCCTGTATTTGCATCGCTTTCCCGAAAACCGCACTCCACTTTTCGGGCCGATGCTTTAGTTCAGGCTCTCGACCGCGAGCTTCGCCACGGCTGCATGCGCCGCTTCGCGCGCTGTGGCATCGGCCTGCGCGCCGGCAAGATAGACCGCGATCGCGAAACGCCGCCCGTCGGGCAGAGYGACGATCCCGATATCGTTGGTGGCGCTGTTGATGCCGTCGAGCGTGTCGCCGGTGCCGGTCTTATGCGCGAAACTCGCGCCAGCGGGGAGGCCGGCCCTGACCCGCTGGGCGCCGGTCGGTGATTTCAAGAGGATCTCGGTCAGAAGCCGGTCATGCGCCGGCTCGCGCAGCCAGTTGCCCCTGGCGAGGCCTTCGAGAAAGGCGATCGAGGCCTCGGGCGTGGCGGAATCCCGAGCTTCGCCCTTGATATAGCTCTCCAGCGCCGGGCGCCGCTTCTCCCTCGGCATGGCCGCGATCGCGGCCTCGAAGGCTTCGTCGTCGATGACCTCATCCCAGGCGAAGGCCGGCAGGCCGGCGATCTCGGGCTGGAATTCGCGCTCATAGCGATCGACCGAAATTCCGGCGATGCCGCCCTCGTTCAGCATCGTCGTGACGACCTTCGGCCCGCCGGTCCGCTTCATCAGCACGTCGGCGGCGCTGTTGTCGCTTGCCCCGGTCGAGCGGGTCAGAAGATCCGTGACCGTGTAGCCCTGTTCCTCACCCTTGAAGCCCTTCTTCATCGGGCTCCAGTAGGGCGCGAGCTCGGTGCGCTTCACGCGGATCTCCTGGTCGAGCCCGAGCTTGCCGGCCTCGACCGCCTGCAGCACCGCGATCGCGAGCGGCAGCTTGAAGACGCTCTGCATCGGGAAGCGCTCCTGCCCGCGATGCGACCAGCTCTTGCGGTCCTTCAGATCGATCAGCGCGACACCGAGGCGGCCCCTGGCATCCTGTTCGATGGTCTTGATGCCGCTGTCGAGCTTTGCCCTGTCCCAGTCGGCGAGAGCTGGCGTGGCAACGAGGCAGGCGAGGGCGAGAGCGGCGAATCGCGGCATGAAAAATCCCCTGTGGCGGGGCCACAGGGGATCTGGATTGCGGCGCCGTTTGGGCGCGATGCCGGCGGCTTCAGAACTTCAGCCGGCGCGCCCGCTTCACCATCGGGATCTCGTGGATCTTGGCGAGCAGCTCGTCCGAGATCGCCTCGTCGACGGCGACATAGCAGATCGCATCCCCGCCCGGCTTGTCGCGGCCAAGGCTGAAGGTCGCGACATTGACGCCGGCCGCGCCAAGCAGCGAGCCGAACTGACCGATGAAGCCCGGCTTGTCGGCATTGCGGACATAGAGCATGTGCGGCGCGAACTCGGCATCGACCTGGATGTCGCGGATCTCGACGATGCGCGGCTTGCCGTCCTGGAACACCGTGCCGGAGGCATGGCGCGGCATGTCCTCGGCATCGACGACGATGCGGATGACGCTCTCGAGATTGCCGGCGACCTCGCGTGTCATCTCCTCGACGACGATGCCCTTCTCCTTGGCGATCATCGCGGCGTTGACCATGTTGATCTCGGGCAGGAAGGGCCGCAGCACGCCGGTGATCGCGGCGGCCGAGATCGCCCTCAGATTGAGCTGGGCGACCGCGCCCTCATACTCGATGCGGATGCCCTTCACGGCGGCTTCGGTCAGCTGTCCGAGGAACGAGCCGAGCTTTTCGGCCAGCGCGACGAAGGGCTTGATCCGCGGCGCTTCCTCGGCCGAGATCGACGGGAAGTTGACCGCATTGGTGATCGCGCCCTTGAGCAGGTAGTCCGACATCTGCTCGGCGACCTGGAGCGCGACATTCTCCTGCGCCTCATTGGTCGAGGCGCCGAGATGCGGCGTGCAGACGACGTTCTCCAGCCCGAAGAGCGGGTTCGTCTCGGCCGGCTCAGCCGAGAACACGTCGAAGGCGGCGCCCGCGACATGGCCGGACTTGATCAGCTCGGCGAGTGCTGCCTCGTCGACCAGGCCRCCGCGCGCGCAGTTGATGATGCGCACGCCCTTCTTGGTCTTGGCGAGATTCTCGGCCGAGAGGATGTTCTTCGTCTTCTCGGTCATCGGCACGTGCAGGGTGATGAAATCCGCACGCTTCAGCAACTCGTCGAGCTCGACCTTCTCGACGCCGAGCTGTGGCGATGGCATGCTCGGCAGTGGTGATCGAATTGCCGAAGGGCGTGTTCATCACGATGATGCCGCGCGCGGTCGCCGCCGGGATCTCGACATTGTCGACGCCGATGCCGGCGCGGCCGATGACCTTGAGATTCTTCGCCTGCTCCAGGAGCTTGGCGGTGGCCTTGGTCGCCGAGCGGATGGCGAGGCCGTCATACTCGCCGATGATCGCGGCGAGCTTGTCCTTGTCCTTGCCGAGGCTCGGATCGAAGGTCACGTCGATGCCGCGATCCTTGAAGATCTGCACGGCGGCGGGAGAAAGAGCGTCCGAAATCAGGACTTTGGGAGCGGTCATGGGAATCCCTCGGTTGCCCGCGCGGAGAGCGGGCTAAAATGGAGAAGGTCGTCATGGCCGCCGCTTGCGGCGACCATCCACGTCTTCGCGCGGGTCAGGCCCGCGTCTGGGCAAAAGGACTGGCCCGACCTGCTGTCATCGTCCGGCCCGTCATCGGCGTCGCAAGCGGCGATGGTCGGGACAAGCCCGACCATGACGTGCAGCTCGGCGCGACAGCGTTACGCCGCCTTCTTCAACCCGGCCTTGGCCTCGTTGAAGGCATAGGTGATCCAGGGCAGCAGCGCCTTCAGATCGCGGCTCTGCACGGTTGCGCCGCACCAGATCCGCAGGCCGGGAGGGGCGTCGCGATAATGCCCGAGATCGAAGCCAGCGCCGGCCTTCTCGATGATCGACACCACCTGCTTGGCAAAGGCCGCCTGCGCGTCGGCCGGCAGTGCCGTCACCGCCGGGTCGGTGAACTTCAGGCAGACCGAGGTGTTCGAGCGCGTCTTCGTCTTCGCCCAGTGCAGCGCATCGAGATAGTCCTCGACCGCGAGCATCGAGGGCGTGTTGATCGTCTCGCCGACAAAAATGCCCTCGGAGAGCTTGCCGCCGGAGGTCATGCGGAAAACCTTCGGCAGCGGCCAGGCCGGCTTGTAGGTCAGGAGGCGTTCGACGGCGCGTGGTGAGAGCACGATCATGCCATGGGCCGCTTCGCCGCCCAGAACCTTCTGCCAGGAGAAGGTCGTGACATCGAGCTTCTCCCAGTCGAGGCGCTGGGCAAAGGCGGCCGAGGTTGCGTCGCAGATCGTCAGGCCCTCGCGGTCATCGGCGATCCAGCTCGCGTCGATGACGCGGACGCCGGACGTCGTGCCGTTCCAGGTGAAGACGACGTCGCGGTCCTTCGTGTCGACCTTTTTCAGGTTCGGCAGCTCGCCATAGGGCGCATTGAAGATGCGGACATCGCTGAGCTTGAGCTGCTTGGCGACATCGGTCACCCATCCCTCGCCAAAGCTCTCCCAGGCGAGCATGTCGACGCCGCGGGCTCCGAGCAGCGACCACATCGCCATCTCGACCGCGCCRGTATCGGAGGCGGGCACGATGCCGATGCGGTAATCCGCCGGCACCTGCAGGATCTCACGGGTCAGGTCGATCGCAAGCTTGAGCTTGTCCTTGCCGATCTTGGCACGGTGCGAGCGGCCGAGCGCCGCATCTGACAGGGCTTTAAGGGACCAGCCGGGGCGCTTGGCGCAGGGGCCGGACGAGAAATGCGGCACGCGCGGACGCGTGGCCGGAACAGTATTCGCCATCGATGTCTCCATCCTTACAGATGGGCGCGCCGCGTTGGGGCGGCGTGTCCCGTCGATGGGGGTAGGGGATCAGGGCGGGGGGAGTCAAGCGGCGGGCTTATTGTAGCGCGAACAATCAAATGGCAATGAACGAAGGATCAAATGGTGACAGATTGGATTTCAGAATAGCGGTTGCCGCGCCACGGCCAGGAAGTCACTAGCGGTGGGATTGCCGGGAGCAGGAAGCCCGCCCCGAATGGCACCCTCGAAATGTCACGTCACGTATTTGATAGCCACTGTGCGGCATCAACCAGCTGACTCATCGTTATGGTGCTGGCGTGGTTCATCCCTTGGGTTGAGCAATGCGCCGAAAGCCGGTGTTGAATCTCTTGAACGTCGGCGCTCTGATGGGACCAGCCGAGGTGAGCTTGGTTTCGTCCGCCCCCCGGTCAGAGCCGGGCTGGCAGGCGACTGCCGGGCCGGCTCGCCCAGCCGCGATGACAGAGTAAAGCCTGCTGGACGTGTAGCCACGATCGAGCCTCGCCCGGCTCAATCCCCCGTCATCGTCATCTCTGCATCCATCGCCTTCATCTTCGGATTGGCGGCACAAAACGCCCTGATCCTGGCTGCGACATCGGCCGGTGTCCTGTCCCTGGCGGCATGGCCAGCCGGCTTGTGGCCGCCATTCCTGAGATAGGCGGCGCAGGTCATCTCCGGGTCGGTGATCGCGGCTGACGCCGGGGAGGAGAGGAGGAGGCAGGCGAAAGCCGCGGCAAGCGCGCGGGAGGCGAGAGGCATGATGGTTGTCCTGAACGGCCGGGCCATGCGGCCCTTTTGCGCCGCTCCTGCACCGCCCGGCCGTGCGGCGCAACGACGCTGACCGACGCCCTGGTCTGCAGGCAGGGCATTGCAGAAGAGCCGGGGTTTCGCGTGAGCCGGCTAACCCAACGGCGTGATCGTCCCGGGATCGTCATCGCCGACGCTGCTCTTGTTGACGCGGCGGTCGACGATCCAGTCGCGCAGCGCCGGCGGCGGATCGGTCAGCAGCTTTTCGCCGGCGGAGCCATCGAGCCAGACGTCGAAATCCCTGGGGTGGAGCATGCAGGGCATGCGGTCATGCAGTGTCGCGATGCCGGCGACGGGATCGCGCACGATGATCGTGCAGCTGATGATTTCCTGCCCGGTCTCCGGGTCCTTCCAGCGTTCCCAGAGCCCGGCAAAGGCGAGCAGGGCGCCGTCGGCGGCGCTGATGAAATGCGGGGTCTTGTCGCCCTTCGGGCCGGTCCATTCGAAGAAGCCRCTGGCTGGGATGACGCAGCGCCGGCTCCTGAAGGCCGAGCGGAAGGTCGGCTTCGTCGCGACCGATTCGACGCGAGCATTGAAAGTGGCGCCGACCTCGTTCGGCCTGCCCTTGTGCCAGGGCGGAATCAGCCCCCAGCGCGCCGGGATGAGTTCGCGGCCGAGCGGCGTCCTGACGATGATCCGCACCGTGTCGGTCGGCGCGAGATTGTAATGCGGCTGGAGATTGGCCCGCTCGGTCGGCACCGTCAGCGGCTGGCTGAAGGCGACGATCTCCTCCCAGGTAAAGGCCTGGCTGAAGCGTCCACACATGGCGTCATCCTCCCGACCGGGGAGGGGCAGGATGATGCCGTGGCGGTGGCGCTGTAAAGCGCGACGCGCTCGCGCCCGTTCAGATCTTCTTGTCGGTGATCACGCCGGTCCGCATGGTGCCGCYTGCTTCCAGCTGCTTCTTGATCTCGTCGCGGATCTTGTCGGCGATCTCGCCCTTGGCCTTGGGATCGAGCTGGTCGAACTGTTCCTTGGTCAGACCGAACTTGGCGAGCATGGCGGTGTGCATGCGCTCGGCCGGCGTCATCTGGGCGTGCTTGAGGAAATCCGTTTCCGCCGTCTTCTGCGCGGCGGACTTGTAGGCGACCTTGGCAACGGTCTTGAAGGCATCGGCAAGCGACGTGGCCGGCTGGGACGACGAGATTGAAATCGACATGGCAACCTCCGGGCTGGTTGCACGCGTCACGCAAGGGGCGGGCCAGCGACGCTTCCGGAGAAGTCTTTGTTTTTCAATGCTTTATTGATTGTCTTCGGTGCTGCTGCACGCGCAATCCCGGCAGGCGGGAAGAAACTGCCGGGCAATTCCTTCCCGGGACGGTGCGAGGACACCTCTCCCGGATTGAAGTCGGATGTTCCCGATTTCGATACTTCCGAGAGCTGATCTCGGGMAGGCCCGAGATCAGGGAGAGGGGAAGCGGGGCGCCTTGCGCCTGTCTCAGACGCCCTTCAGCTTGGTGTTGCACTGGCTGTAATAGCCGCCGCCCTTCTGGATCCATTTCAGGTCGCCATTGCCGCCATTGGCCTTGTTGATGTTGTACTGGTCGTTGCAGGTCTTGAAACGCTGCTTGCCGGCGGTCTCGGAAGCGTATTTCGGGTCGACCTTGGCCGGAAAGACAGCATTGCCCATGGCGGCTGGCATGGCGGCGTGCGGCTTCGCCTGAGCCGGCGCGGCGGCCGGCGCTGCCATCTGCGGCTTCGGCTGGGCGGCGGCTGGTGCGGCGGTCGGGGCAGCAGCCGGCGTGGCGGCGGCCGGCGTGGCGGCATCGCTGCACTGGCTCTTGCGGAAGTCGTTCCAGGATTGGCCACCCAGCGTATTGCCGGTCTTGGCGGCGTTATATTTCGTGCTGCATTCCTTCATGGTCAGGGCCTGGGCCGGTGTCGCGGCCGGCAGGACGAAGCCGCCCGCGAGCGCAAACAGGCCGAGGGCAAGCGCAGTGCTGGTCTTGGTCATGGTCATCGCCTCCTGACGGGGCATGCCCGTCGGCGGAACCTGGGCCGGGCGAGCGCATCCCATCCCGGTCAGGTCTCCGGAAAGGAGGATATTCCTCGTAAAATGAACGGTCCATGAGGGATTTCGGCCCTGACGATCACGGTTTTGAGGTTGTCGGCCCATGCGTCGGATGCGGCTGCGCCCGAGACGAGGTCAAGCATGGTGGGAAGGGGCCGGCGCTTCGCATCTTCTCCGGCCAGAAGAGAGGCGCCGGGGTCCATCGTTGTGCCACCGGGCTTGACCGCGCCGCTTCCGTCTCGTCCATGGGGCCAAACCAGCAGAGGAACCGGAGACGGACATGGCCAGGAAGACGCCGGAGCAACTCACCAAGGAGTTCGAGGGCCGCAAGGCGAAGGGGCTGGCCAAGGGCGGTGCCGCCTATTGGCCGAATGTTCTCGCGAACGCGGTGCTGAAGCTCGCAGCGAGCGGCAACGAGGTCAGCCTCGCGGCGCTGAGCGAGCAGCTCTCCAGGGATGCCGAGGCGCAGGACGTCACGCTGAAGGCGGGCGCGGCCGAGGCGATCGCGCGGCTGGGCCAGGCGGTGGCGCGGGCAGCGGAGGGCTAAGCGGCCTCAGCGGTTCCCGCCCGCGAGCCTGCTTGCCTCGGGAAGCCGGCGTAGCCGCCACATGGCCCAGCAGCCGGCGGCGGGGCCGAGCGCCAGCACCGAGAAGGCCGCCGTCCACCCGAAGGCCGAGACGAAATGCGGCACGAGGTGAATCGAGACAAGCGTCACCAGGAAGCCGGCGCAGGTCTGCGCCGTGATCATGGTCCCGACCAGCGAGGGCTCAGCGAGCTCGGCGACACTGGCCGAGAACTGGGCGGAGTCGGCCACGGCCGAGATGCCCCAGAGGATCGCGACGACAGCCAGCATGACAGGGGCTGCGGCGAGCCAGCCGATCGCAAGCGCGCAGGCGCCGCTCAGCGCCATGGCGCCGATGGTGACAGYGGTGCGGCCGAGCCTGTCGGCCAGCCAGCCGCCGAGCCAGGCGCCGAGCGCGCCGGAGGCGACGGCGAAGAAGGTCAGCACTGCGGCTGCGCCGTGCCCGGCCTGCGGACCGCGGCCGGCGATGGTCTGCTGCAGGAACACGCCGAGCCAGGCCCACATGGCGTAGAGCTCCCACATGTGGCCGCAATAGCCGGCATTTGCGAGACGCAGCGCAGGGTTGCGCCAGGCCTGGGCGAACTGGCCGAGAGCGAGACCGGCGCGTCGGACGAGATGGGGCCCGAGCCCGGCAAACAGGATGAGGACGGCGCCGCATAGCGTCGAGGCGGCGGCGCCGAGATAGATGCCGCGCCAGCCTATGCCCTCGAAGGCACCGAGCAGATGCGGGCTCGCCGAGCCGATGACGAGGGCGCCGACCAGGAGGCCGATCAGCAGGCCGAGGTCCTTGTTCGCCCAGGTCGCGGCGATGCGCATGCCGACCGGGTAGATGCCGGCCATGCACAGGCCGGTCAGGACCCGCAGGGCGATCGTCACCGGCCCGACCGGCGGCAGCAACGCGAGCGCAGCGGTCAGCGCAGCCGCTGCCGCGCCGGAGAGAGCAAAGAGGCGGCGCGGATCGAAGCGGTCGGCCAGGCCGAGCAGGCTGCTCGCGAGCGTGCCGAGGACGAAGCCGGCCTGGACGGAACTGGTGAGCAGCACTTCGCTCAGCGGGTCGAGCGGCTGCTCCCGCCGGATCGCCACGATCGCCGCGGCCGAGGCGAACCAGGCCGCCATTGCCAGGGTTTCGGCGAGGAGGAGGAGCGCAAGCGAGCTCGCCTTCGCGGCATAGGGGGTGGTGGTCCCGCCGGGAGTTCGGAGTCCAGGATGCATCGCTCACCGGCCTTCTGCGCCCGTGCGGAACCGTCCGAAGGCACTCTGGCGTCTCCTATAGTATACGTATGGCTTCTATAGAAGACGATTCAGGTATGAGGCATCATTTTTCGGGTCGAGCCTCTTGAGCGGACGGGCGAGACGCGGAAGAGCTTAGGATCCGCCTCAGAAGCTGACCATCGAGAGTCCATGCGTTCCCAGAGCCCAGACGACCCCAATCAGGCCATCGCCGCCCGCATCCGGATCGAACGGGACACGCGCGGCTGGTCGCTGGCCGATCTCGCCGAGCGTTCAGGCGTCTCGAAGGCGATGATCAGCAAGATCGAGCGCGGCGATGCGAGCCCGACGGCAACCGTGCTCGGGCGGCTGTCGGGAGCTTTTGGCCTGTCGCTCTCGGTGCTGTTGGCCCTGGCCGAGCGCTCGGAAGACCGCATCAGCCGCCATGGCCATCAGCCGGTCTGGCAGGACCCGGAAACCGGCTACGTTCGCCGGACGATCTCGCCGCCCTCCGGAGATATTCTCGAGCTGCTGCAGATCACGCTGCCGCCCGGTGTGCGGGTGCCGTATCCGGCCGCCGCCTTCCTGTTCCAGCGCCAGCAGATCTGGGTTCTGCAGGGCGAGCTCGAATTCCGCGAAGGCGGCGTCACCCACACCCTGCAGCAGGGTGACTGCCTGCAACTCGGGCCGCCGGCGGATTCGTCCTTCTTCAACCCGGGCGCGGACGAGAGCGTCTATCTCRTCGCCCTCGTCCGGAGATAGGCCAGGGTTCCTAGGCTGCCCGGTGCCGTGCCGCCGCGCGCTGCTCCTGCGTGCGGAAAGCTGCGACGAGCTGGTTCAGCCGCTCGATCTGGCTGAGCAGAGTCCGGGCCGAGGCTGCGCTCTGTTCGGCGAGAGCCGCGTTGCTCTGGGTGATCTCGTCCATATGGCTGACGGTCTGGCTCATCTCGTCGATGCCATTGGCCTGTTCGCCGGACGCCACCGCGATCTCGTTGACGGTGCCGGAGACGCGCATCGAGGCATCGACGATCTTCTCCAGCGTGCCGCCGGCGAGGCGGACGAGCCGGACGCCTTCGGCGACCTCGGCATCGGAAGATCCGATCAGCCCGGTGATGTCCTTGGCGGCTTCAGCCGAGCGCTGGGCAAGCGCCCGGACCTCGGCTGCGACGACGGCAAAGCCGCGTCCGGCATCGCCGGCGCGCGCCGCTTCGACCGCGGCGTTGAGCGCGAGAAGGTTGGTCTGGAAGGCGATGCCGTCGATCACCGTGGTGATCTCCGAGATCTTCTTCGAGGCCTGCTCGATACGGGTCATGGCATCGATCGCGTCGCTGACGATGGTGCCGCCGGTGCGGGCGACGGCGGCGGCGTCATCGGCCAGCGCAACCGACTCGCGCGAAGACTGGGCTGAGGTCTTGACGGACGCGGCGAGCTCTTCGGTCGTGGSCGCCGTCTGTTCGAGCGCGGCGGCCTGTTCCTCGGTGCGTCGCGACAGGTCGTCGGCACCGGACGCGATCTCCTGCGAGGAGGTGGCGATCGAACCCGACGTCGCCTGGATGGTCGTGACCATCTCGCCGAGCTGTTCCATGGCGTGATTGAAATGGCTGCGCAGCAGCGCGTATTCGGGCGGCATCTCCGCGTCCATGCGGAAGGTCAGGTCACCCTTGGCGAGCGCGGCCATGCCTTCGCTGACCAGGCTGACGACCCTGTCGCGCTCGTCCGCCTTGGCCTGCTCGACGGCGCGGGCCTCGGCCTCGACCTTGAGACGGGCGGCCTCGGACGCCTCGAGATAGACCGAGATGGCATAGTCCATGTCGAGCAGGGTCGCCTTGACGATGGCGGTGATCTCGGCGGCGCGGTCTTCGGCGCCCTCGATCTTGCCGCCGAAGCGGCCCTTCGGCCAGCGCGCCTCGAGCACCTTGCCGATCAGCTGCTCCAGCAGCAGGGCATAGCCGCCGATATACCAGCGCGGCTCCAGCCCGATCCTGGCGTGGACCTTGCCGACCGTGGTGACGGCGGCGACGTAATCCTCGTCGAGCTGGCCCCGGGCGATACGATCCCAGTAGCCGAGCTGCTTGCTCTTCGCRTGCTCGATATGGGCGTCGCTGCCGAAGAAAACGCGGGTTTCGGGGAAGGCGCGGACCTGTGCATAGAAGGCGCCGAGCGCATCCGGCAGGGCCTCCAGCAGCGTGTCCTCGACATCGTGGATGTGCCGCAACGCGTCCGGACCGAGCTTCATGAAGTCGCGCCGCCGGGCGAGATCGTCGGATGGTGCCATAGCCGTTTACTCAAGCCTGATGCGCCGAGCCCCCTCGGCACGCCGGCCGAAACTCGGCGATGGCTGGTTAATATCCGAAGAAGATTGCGGCTCTTGCCTGCAGGACGGAGCGTCTGTGGTCCTATGCCGCAGGATTGTCAGTCGCCAGCGGTTCACCGCAGGCCTTCATAGCGCTCGAGAAAGGCTTCGACGGGCAGCGTCCGGAAATCGTCGAGTGCGGAGCGTAAGGCGACATGATCCCAGTCCCACCAGGAC